>JBAQWR010000017.1:0-8694 GCA_049299015.1 Minisyncoccia bacterium
TACTATCTCTTGGCTGTTTCTCATTCTCCTAAACTGATTGCTGAAGAATTTGCCAAATCTCTTAATTTCGACAAGGTGTACGGCATACTTTATGAAATAGATGGGGATGGGAAATTTACCGGAGAGATTATGGAAAAAGATCTGATACTAGATAAAGCTAAAATTTTGGACCGAGCAGTAAGTAAGGAAAATTTGACTCTAGAAACTTCCGTCGGTGTAGGTGATACGGAGAGCGATATACCTTTTCTAACAAAAGTTACAAATCCAATTTGCTTCAACCCCAACTCTATTCTCTATAAACATGCACAAGATAATGGGTGGAAAACGGTGGTAGAACGTAAGGACGTGATTTACGAACTCTAAAAGACAGTGATTCGTCTTTTTTCCCTTATAGTGTTATCTTATGTATTAGAGTTAGTGCCCGAGAGCGAGGGCTACATGGGGGTGGACTCCTCTCGGGTGCGATCCCGGTTTTGCTGTGCTTACACGTAAGCTCGCATATCCCGGTAGATCGCGGACGCAGACGCACATTCCCATTACCAAGGGCCCGCTCACGCTGTGAGCGGGCCTGAATTTTTATTTAAGAGCGATTTTTATAATATGATCCACAAAATCGTGGGGACGGAAGCCGACGGCATGAAGTGATTTGGGAAGAAGAGATTCTTGGGTAAAACCCGGTAACGAGTTTGTTTCTAATATATAGATTTTGCCTTTTGGTGTAAGGATGAAATCTGAACGAGAATAGTGTCTTAAACCAAGTGCCTGGTGGGCCTTCTTGGCCATCTCTTCAATCTCTTTAATTTCATTTGGATTAAAATGGGCAGGACAAATCTCTTCTGTCTTTCCAGAATACTTAGCATCATAATCAAATAAAGCTTGATTATTCAATCTTCTTATCTCTACAGGTAGAAGAGCGTAATGTTTTTCACCACGGAAGTTATCTACTACTCCACAAGTCGCTTCTTTGCCTCTTACAAATTCTTCTACCAAAACTCTTTTAGAATGTTTGAAAGTGGCCTTGATAGCTTCTTTGAGTTCATTAAAACTATTTGCCAGATGCACTCCGATGGAGGAACCACTCGAAACCGGCTTGACGATCACCGGGTGCAGATAGGTTCTGAAAATGGCGATAAGTTGGTCGTCATTGAAATCATTTTTATTGATAATTTCATGTTCTGGAGTTAGTAATGAGTGTTCGCGATAAAGGCGCTTGGTCATATCTTTGTTCATAGAAAGGGCGGAGGCGAAAGCGCCAGAGCCAGTGAAAGGGATTTGCAAGCCTTCGAGAACTCTCTGCACTTGCCCATCTTCTCCGTACTGCCCATGTAGCGCATTCCAGACCACATCGCTGTGACGCAAGGCTTCGTGCGGCTCACGCGCCAAACCATCGCGATGCCACTCCCCCTTTTTAGAAATAAATATATCTAACGGATCGTATGTCTCTGGCATCTCGCGCAAAAGAGAGAGCACGTGCCCGCCTGTTTTGAGAGAGACGTCATATTCACTTGACGGACCACCACGCAAGACCGCCACCCGAGTTCTAGAAGAAAGACTCATACCAAAAGTATACTAGATTCGAAACCCTTTTCCACGTAACCTTCTATGATAACTTATGGCGAAACGATGCGCTTCAGAATTTGCTAGAAGTATCTCCCTCGAATATTTCTTACTCCCCATGATCTCCCGAGCTTTATGTTTTTCATCCTTAACAACCGAGACCACTTCGATATCTAAACCAGCCTTTTCCAAAACTTCTTTGGTCGCATTGATCTGTCCTCTACCACCATCGACCACAATGAGATTGGGGAACGGCCATTCTGGATGATTCAGTCGCCGCGTGATCACTTCTCTGAGATTATTGGTGTCATCATTGCTATCGTTTTTTATTTTAAACTTTCTATACTGACTTTTATCCAAGTTCCCATCGCTAACCACCGTCATCACTCCCACCACATCTTTGCCAGAAAGGTGCGCGACATCGTACGCTTCTATTCTAAAAGTAGTTGGTCGTTGATCGTTGGTCGTCAGGTCATTCTTGATCAAAGCAATGTCTTGGATATGATCTAGGGCGAAGAGTTGCCTCTTGACCGACTCTGCTTCTTCGAACTTCTGCTCTTTCGCCAGACCTCCCATCTCTTTCTCCAGAGATTTAATAAGTTGGGGTTTCTTGGCTTCGAAGAAAAGTTCGAGGTGTTTGATGATCTTCCTATAATCCTTTTTACTAATCCTCCCCGCACACGGCCCGGGACAGAGACCAATTTGAGCATTGAAACATGGCCTGCCGGTCAACTTACACTTCTCATCACGGTACGGAAATATTTTGCGGATAATTTTGAGCGCCACTCTCAACTCTGATCCATACGGAAAAGGACCGTATGTGCCTGACCCGCGGGTAATCATTATTTTAGGGAAGTCTTCGTCGGTTATGGTGACGAAGTTATAACTTTTATCATCCTTCTCTTTGGAATTATAAATGGGCTGATGCCTTTTAATCTCATTGGCTTCGAGAATCAACGCCTCCAGTACCGAATCAGTTTGGATAAATTCTATTTTGTCAGCCTCCTCAAGCATCTTGGCGATCAAGGGACTGCGCGTCATCAAAATATCTCGCACAAAATAACTCTTGACTCTGTCTTTAAGACTCGTTGCCTTACCTATGTATAAAATCTTTTTAGTATGCCTGAAAAAATACACCCCAGGCGTGTCAGGTAGATTAGCTATATTTTCCTTGATGTTTTTCATACTTGACTTTTGACTCTATATATTATATACTATACAAGGACATTTTCAAGGAGGCTTGGCCTATGTTCGGAAGATCGAAAGCCCGTCGACGCCAGGTTGGACTAACTGATGAAGTTCGCCTTGCTGTACAGGAAGAGCGTGAGGATACTGAAGAGCTAAATCTGTTCTGGGACTACGAAGGACCGGATGGAGGTGGCGATGATTGGGCAGAGAGGGAAAGCCTCGATTCCCCATTCGCCGTGAGAACCAACCCGAGCCACGAAGACCTCGAATGGTTCATGTAGTTCATCAGAGCACACAGACGACCCGGGCTAAGACAGCCGGGCCGTTTTCTTTTTCAAAAGTTTCCTCAAATACTTACCCGTATGGGTATCCGTATTAGCCACTTCTTCGGGGGTGCCTTGGGCGACGAGTTGGCCACCGCCATCACCTCCTTCTGGGCCGATGTCGATGACGTGGTCGGCACTTTTTATGAAATCGAGGTTGTGCTCGATGACTAAGACGGTATTACCTTTGTCCACTAGTTTCTGGAGAATCTCGATCAACTTCTTCACATCTTCGTAGTGGAGACCAATAGTCGGCTCATCGAGTAGGTAAATTGTCTTCTGCAAATGCGGTCGATAGAGTTCGGAAGCAATCTTAACCCTCTGCGCTTCCCCACCTGAGAGCGTGGTAGCCGATTGACCGAGGGAAAGATAGCCCAGACCCACGTCATTCATGCTTTTAATCCTGTCATAAATGGCTGGGATGTCTTCGAAAAATGTAAGCGCCTCTTCGATAGTCATCTCAAGGATGTCGTAAATAGATTTGTGTTTGTACTTGACCTCCAAGGTCTCTTTCATAAACCTCTTACCGAGACAAACATCACACGGAACGTAAACTGTGGGGAGGAAATGCATTTCCACCTCGATCATACCGTTACCCTGGCAAGTCTCGCACCTCCCGCCTTTGACATTGAAAGAAAACCTATTCGCTCTCCAACCACGCGCTCGTGCCTCCGAAGTCTCGGCGAAAAGTTCGCGAATGAAAGTGAAAGCGCCAGTATAAGTTGCGGGGTTGGAACGCGGAGTACGGCCAATCGGTGACTGATCTATCAAGATCGAACGACCAAGATACTCCGAACCGGTGAAAGTTTGGCAGTTGTAAGTATTGGCATTTCTGAAACGTCGATCGAGTCTGGACTGCAAATTTTTATGCAATATTTCGTAGACGAAAGAAGATTTACCCGAGCCAGATACTCCAGTTACTGCTATCAGTCGAGCCAGTGGGATATCGATATTGAGGTGTTTGATATTGAATATCTTACCGGCACGGATTGAGATTTTCCCCTTTTCAGATTTTCTACGCTCCTCGGGCACTTCGACACTCTTCTCTCCACGCAGATACGAAAGGGTCAGAGATTTGCTCTCATTTTTCTTCGCCAAAAGAAGTGGTTCGAGATAACCAGAGACCACGACTTCCCCGCCGTGAACACCAGCGCCCGGACCAATATCGACGAGATAGTCGGAAGAGAAAATGGTTTCCTCATCGTGTTCCACCACGATGATCGTGTTGCCAAGATCGCGGAGATTAAGAAGTGTTTTGATCAGACGTGCATTGTCGCGAGCATGGAGACCGATAGTCGGCTCATCTAGTACGTATAGCGCGCCGACCAGACCCGAGCCGAGTTGCGAAGCCAGACGGATACGTTGCGCCTCCCCACCAGAGAGCGTATGGGCCTTGCGATCAAGTGAGAGATACTCTATACCGACATCGAGCATGAAGGAGAGACGAGCCTCGATCTCTTTGGTCACCACTTTAGAAATATTTTTCTCGCGGATAGTTAGTTTAAGTTTTTTGAAAAATTCATCACTATCTTTGATAGAAAGATGTGTCAGATCCACAATATTCTTCCCTCCAATAAGCACATGTAGAGCCTCTTCTCTCAAACGTTTACCCTGACAGAGCTCACAGGGTTCAGTACCAAACAAATATTTAGTACCAAGACCGTTACAAGTAGGACAAGCACCATAAGGAGAGTTGAAGGAGAAGAGACGTGGTTCTATCTCTGGGAACGAGAAACCGTCTTTGGGACAGGCCCACTTGGCAGACATCAAGTGCTCTTCTTCCTTGGTCTTGAAGATAATCAGACCATCCGACTCGCTCAAGGCTTTCTCTATCGCTTCATTCAGCCTTTCTTCTGCTGAAGCCTCTTTCAAATCTATAGAATCCACCAGTACTGATATCTCGTGTTTCTTAGTTTTGGTTAATTGAATTCGTTCACGCAGGGAATACTTCTTGCCATCTACCAACACTTCCGAATAACCTTTTCCTAAGAGGTCGTAGAGTAATTGATAATATTCGCCCTTCCTACCACGCACGACTGGAGCCAAGATATCGAAGGTGCCTTTTGACACTTTCTCCAATATAAAATTTTTTATCTCTTCGTTTGAGAGCTTCTTGATCTCACTGCCACAAACTAGACAATGCGGTCGACCAATACGCGCGTAGAGAATGCGCAGATAATCGTAGATCTCGGTAATAGTGGCCACGGTCGAGCGGGGGTTGTTGGAGCGAGACTTCTGGTCTATCGAGATAGCGGGTGAGAGACCAGTGATCTCGTCTACATCCGGCTTCTGCATCTGGCGCAAAAACTGACGAGCATAAGAAGAGAGAGACTCCACGTAGCGCCTCTGCCCTTCGGCAAAGATCGTGTCAAACGCCAGTGAAGATTTGCCCGAACCAGAAAGCCCGGTGAAGACAACCATCTTGTTGCGCGGCATTTCTACCGTAATATTCTTAAGGTTGTGTGTCCGCGCACCTTTGACTACGATTAAGTCGTCTTTTTTATGCATATACAGAAATACACCCGGGTCGGGCTATAGGGTGAGGCTATCATGCTATCACATATAAAGAAGAAGGCGAACCCGAAGGTCCGCCTTT
Organism: Minisyncoccia bacterium; assembly: GCA_049299015.1. GTDB lineage: Bacteria > Patescibacteriota > Minisyncoccia > Phycocordibacterales > Zambryskibacteraceae > UBA5004. Next base: position 5,665 of record JBAQWR010000017.1, read on the forward strand.
CGCACTCTCACGGCGTTATTTGGAAGTGTGTGATTTACGGGTCATCCACACACAGAATGCACCAAACGCCATGAGAACTATTGTTGCCGGAATCGGCATGATCACCTCCATTAGGAAATGTACAGTAATTACAGTTTAGCTTCAAGTGCTTGGATCTCGTCACGAAGAATGGCAGCAGATTCGAAGTCTAGGATACGCACAGCTTCTTCCATTTCTTTCTTCTTGGCTTTAATCAATTTCTTAGGACTTTTGGCGAAGAGTTTCTCATCCATCTCCAGAAGCATATTCACAGCTTGATGGTGCTCGCGATCCAGAGTATCTGTAATATCTTTGATCTTTTTTATAATAGTTTTGGGAGTGATGCCGTGTTTCTTGTTGTAGGTCACCTGTATTGACCGGCGGCGAGAGGTCTCACCTATAGCGCGTTCCATCGAGCCTGTCATGGTGTCGGCGTAGAGGATCACGCGGCCCAAAACATTGCGGGCCGCTCGCCCAATAATCTGTATGAGAGAAGTATCGGAGCGCAAGAAACCTTCTTTGTCCGCATCCAAGATGCCTATGAGAGTTACTTCTGGCAGATCCAAACCCTCTCTCAAGAGATTAACCCCAACTAGACAATCAAACTTGCCTCGGCGGAAATCTGTGAGAATTTCTATACGCTCTAGGGTCTTGATCTCGCTGTGCAGATATCGTGCTTTTATCTTTTTCTCCTTGAGAAACTCACTCAAGTCCTCGGCCATCTTCTTGGTCAGCGTAGTGGCAATCACCCGACCACCCTTTTCTATGGCCTTCTCGGCTTCGGTTATGAAATCGTAAATCTGACCCTTATATGGACCCTTGGTTTGGATTGGTCTTACAGAAACTTCTGGGTCAATCAATCCGGTGGGACGGATGACTTGTTCAACCACTTTCGCACTATTTTCTTTCTCAAACTTGGCTGGTGTGGCGCTGGTGAAGATGACTTGCCCGACCCTCTTTTCAAATTCCTCAAATCTTAGTGGCCTATTATCTCGAGCAGATGGTAGACGGAAACCATGTTCGATCAAGACATCTTTGCGCGATTTATCCCCCGCATACATACCGCCAATTTGCGGCACTGTGACGTGCGATTCGTCGATGATGGTCAGGAAATCAGGACTCCCATCTTTATTCTTGGGAAAATAATCGAGCAAAGTATAAGGCGCTTCACCGGGAGATTTGCCAGAGAAGTGTCTCGAGTAGTTTTCAATACCATTGGTATAACCAACTTCGCGAATCATAGCGAGGTCATAACTCGTACGCCTCTTCAGTCTCTCTGCTTCTAATAATTTCCCGCCTTTCTTCAATTCTTCCAGACGATCTTCGAGTTCTTGTTTAATACTCAACAGGGCGCGCTTGGCCGCATCGTCGGCAGTGATGAAGTGTTTAGCCGGGAAGAGAAAGAAGGTCTGAAGTTCCTTAACCACAGTACGCGAGACAGCATCTATTTTCAAAATCTTTTGGACTCTATCGTTTTCGATTTCTATCCTATAAATCATCCTCTCAGAAACGGGCATAATCTCGACCGCATTGCCAAGCGCACGGAAAGTCCCTGGGTTCACATCGGCATTGGTGCGAGTGAAGTGTATATCTACAAGATCACGTATAAGATCAGAGCGTGATATGTATTGTGCAAACTGCAATTTGAGATTAACCTTCTCATACTCCTCCGGATTACCAAGACCGTATATGCAAGAGACAGAAGCGACGATGATGACGTCCTTTCGGCTAAGTAGTGCTTGGGTAGTGGCATGCCGCAAGCGTTCAATCTCTTCATTGATCATCGCTTCCTTCTCTATATATGTATCCGTCACCGGCATATAGGCTTCTGGCTGATAGTAATCGTAATAAGAGACGAAGTAATGCACAGCATTGTCGGGGAAGAACTCACGATATTCTTGGGCCAATTGAGCGGCCAAGGTTTTGTTGTGGGCGATGACTAGAGTCGGTTTGCCGATCTTCTCTATGACATTGGCCGCAGTAAAGGTCTTGCCAGAACCGGTAACACCAAGAAGGGTCTGATAGCGCAGACCTTTTTTGAGCCCCTCCATGAGCTCTTTTATCGCTTTAGGCTGATCCCCCGCTGGCTTGAACTCCTGATGAATTTTAAAGACTCCCATATTTTTTTAAGAATTTCTTCTTGAATTCAAGAAATGTCCCATCTAGGATACTACTTCTCATAGACTTCACAAGATTGATGATGAAATAGAGATTATGCATAGAGCCGAGAGTACCTCCGAGCATTTCGTGCGCCCGATATAGGTGGCAGAGATACGCACGGGAATAGTTTTTGCACACCTCACACTCGCAATCCGGATCCAGTGGGCCGGCATCTTCTCTAAACTCAGCGTTGCGAATATTTATCTTGCCTTTGGCAGTATACAGAGTGCCCCCGCGACCATTTCTAGTCGGTGCGACGCAATCGAAGAGATCCACACCGTTCTCTACTCCCATAAACAAATCCTCTGGTTCGCCAATTCCCAACAGGTGTCGTGGTTTTTCTTTCGGCAAGATTTCATTGACCCATTTAACCGCCGTTTCCATATCTTCCTTAGCAAACGAGCCACCAATACCGAAACCGTCGAAATCTAGTTTGCCAATAAATTCCGCCGACCGCTTCCTCAAACTCTCTTCCCTCCCACCTTGCACAATCCCAAACAACGCCGGCTCATCTATTCCCTTATTCGCACGAATTAGAGAATGATGGTGGTCGAGGGATTTTTGCGCCCAGCGATGGGTGCGCTCGAGTGCTTCTTCTTGGTAACGGAAAGTTTCTGTCGGAGAAGTGCATTCGTCGAAGGCGAAGATGATGTCTGCGCCAAGATCGTGTTGGATCTCGATAGACTTCTCCGGTGTGATGTAGTGGAGCGAACCATCAATATGCGAACGGAAGGAAACTCCATCGGCACCGATGTTGGCAAGACGAGGTACTTCAGAATCGAGTGATCTCTCTGCGATCATCTGCGAAGGATCAGTGATTTTAGTAATCTTCGACAACTCTTTGCCATACGC
>JBAQWR010000018.1:0-1724 GCA_049299015.1 Minisyncoccia bacterium
ATACGACTGATATATCCTCGACCGAATCAAGAGATCGCAAGTCCACTTGTAATCACTGGCGAAGCGAGGGGGTACTGGTTCTTCGAAGCAAGTTTCCCCGTGATGCTTGTGGACTGGGACGGCAGGATCATAGCCCAGGGTATAGCCACTGCGAAAGATGAATGGATGACAGAAAATTTCGTACCCTTCGAAGCCACTCTGACATTTACAGTAGATCCCAATGTATATAGCAAGCGCGGGTCACTCATCTTGCAGAAAGATAATCCGTCAGGCCTACCAGAACACGACGACGCTCTGGAGATCCCTATTACTTATAAATAAAGACAATATGCCTCAAGGTAAACAAAAAATAATTCCATCTCTTTGGTTCGATAAGGATACAGAAGAAGCTATCAATTTCTACTCCTCAATATTTGAGAACTCCAAGACGGTCAGTATCAAGCGCTATCCCGAGGGGCCTTTGGGAGATCCGTGGAAAGGCTTGGAGGGGAAAATTCTTACGGCAATCTTCGAGTTAGCGGGGCAGAGATTTATAGCGCTCGATGGTGGGTCGTATTTCAAATTCAATCCAGCAGTTTCACTCTTCGTCAATTGTAAGACAGCGGAAGAGGTGAAAAATATTTTTGAGAAACTCTCTATCGGCGGTTCGGTGATGATGCCTCTACAGAAATATCCTTTCAGTGAGATGTATGTGTGGTTCTCTGATAAGTATGGACTCTCGTGGCAGGTCAGTGTGGGAGAGAGTAAACAGAAGATCGTGCCAGCCTTTATGTTTGTGGGTGATAAGCATGGCCGATGCGAAGAAGCTATCAAGTTCTACACGTCGATCTTTAAGGATTCTAAAATTAATACCATCGCTTATTACGAAGAGGGCGAGGGCGGGGAAGTAGGGAAAGTAAAATATTCCTCTTTTGTCTTAGAAGGTCAGCAGTTTGTGGCCATGGAGAATAATGCTCCACATCAATTTAGTGCCAATGGAGCCGTCTCTCAATATATAGAATGCGAGACGCAAGAAGAGGTGGATTATTATTGGGACAAGCTCAGAGAGGGAGGGGATGAGAAGGCTCAGCAATGCGGCTGGCTCCAAGACAAATTCGGTTTCTCCTGGCAAGTCTCTCCGGCTATCCTCGGCACATTTCTCTCTGATCCAGATAAGGTAAAGTCTGACCGAGTACTGCAAGCAATGCTTAAGATGAAGAAGATCGTCGTCGAGGATCTACAGAAAGCTTACGATCAGTAAATTATAAAGAGAGCCTTGGGGAAGGCTCTCTTTGGTCGGGTGGGTGCGAGTCAGGCGGACATCGATGCCGAGGATGCCTGATTCTCGCGACGTGGACGTGGGTAGACAGGTATTGCGAATCTGTGGACACTGGTCGCCTTCTCTTTGGGAAGGCTAAGGAGATAATCCACAAAACATTTTTTGTGAAAAACCTCGCCTCCCTCACAATGAATCCGCTCTTCGTTCATGGCGATCTCTTCGGGACAGTAAGAGCACTTCATAGCGTCCTCCGTGGTTAGGGAAGAAGTTGGAACCGCCTGACTTTTAGTATACTCTTAAATTATGAAAGAAGAATATGAAGCTCAAAGTTAACGAGCGGGCGCCGGAGTTCAAACTCCCTGATCAAGATGGCAAGGAACACAAACTTTCTAACTACAAAGGCGAGTGGGTGCTCTTATATTTCTATCCCAAAGACGATACGCCGGGTTGTACCAAAGAGGCGTGC
>JBAQWR010000019.1:0-12643 GCA_049299015.1 Minisyncoccia bacterium
AGTGCGGCTCTCATCAACTTCAGGTTGTTTGGCGAGAAACCCATATCATCGAGACTTCTTAGGCCTTGAGACTGATCCAAGATTCTCATCACCACCTTCTCGCCATAATAAGTTGGGAAAGTGGAGACACGGAAATCGATCCTTCTATCAGCAATTTTGGCAGAGAATCGCCCGTCCTGAGGTTTACGTTTCTCATCCAGACGCATGTTCGAGAGAATCTTAATACGAGCCACAACTGCTGAGTGGACTTTGATAGGTAGCACTAGAGAAGTGTTGAGTATTCCATCGACACGGAAACGTACCCGCACATTGTCATGCGTCGGTTCGATATGGATATCAGAGGCTTTACCATCAGAAGCATAGTTTAAAATAGTGGCGACAATCTTGGTAACGGGCGCGTCCTCCACTATTTTGGCCTGAGACAGATCCTTCGCCCCTTCACCCTTCGGCTCTTGACCAAGATCCGTTATAAGTTCTGACTCAAGTTCAGTAAGGGCCTTAGTCACTTCTCCAGAAAGCCCTTTGTATTTCTCAAGCATCAAATCGAAATCTTCCTGACTAATGAGAAACAGTTTGTAGGGCATACCGATGCGCGAAGAGATGAAGTTGAGGGCGTCACGAGCCTCAAGATCATTTGGATCTATGGAACCCACTTCAAGTACGCCGTCCTTAACACCTATCGGCACTACTCGATAGTGTTCGGCCGACTCCTGGGGTATATATTCTAGAATTTTACCGGAAACTTCTACGTCTTTGAGATCTCTCGTCGGGATATTTGAAGCCGAGTCATTACTCTTCGCAGGGCTAGGCATCGCTTTTAGTCTCGACCAATAACATTAAAAGGATTTGATCTGCCAACTGTCTGTTGTGGGATAGCGGTGCTGAAATCAACTAAAGAAAGATAGCCTGTGGAAGAAAAGACTTTCCTGTCTAGAGTTACGGCCTGAAGTTCTTTGTGTATCTCGAGAAGATCGTCTCCAATACTTGTAGCCGACAATTCAGAAGTAGGAGGTACAGCGCTCGGTTTTAAGAAAAGGTTATAGAGAAACATGGCCAAGATAAAGATAGCTACTGCGGAGATGGCGATTTTGTTTTTTATAAGTGTTTTCATGTTATTTGAGCCAATATGTATCTACCGACACTTGATACTCGTATAAATCCGAATCACTTATCTGGAATGACACAGCTTTGACATCCATGATACGTAGACTTTTCTCTACGTCAGAGAGTAGTCGGATAAAGTTGTCATAATTAGAGATGAAACTAAACGAGACCGTAGCTTTGTCGTAAGGTTTCCCGTTCTCTGGTAGGACTATGGAGCTACCACCGGGACTTGGCTTGGTAGAGGCCTGAATGTTTTTTATGGAAATACCATAACGCGACGCCATGGAGTCTAGATCGAGAGCAAGTTGCACATTGTCGATGTTGTCTGGCAAGGTTTTGTTTAGACGATCTATCTCTGTCCTAGGGATTGATCCATAACTCGAGAGCAAGCCGTCTCTCAACTCCGTGATGGCAGAAATACTATCGAGGACGTTTTGATACTCATTGGCTAGAGCATTGAGCTCCTTGACCTCCTTGTATTGAGAGTTGGTAAAGGTATAAAAAAGCCCGACGGAGAGGAGGAGTAAAATGATGGCGTTGTTACTTTTCATCTTAGTTTTGGGTCGATGTAGCTACAGTGCTAGAACCTGTAGCGGAAGTTACGTTTGGAGTCTGGGCTGTGACCCTTCCTCTATATGATACCAAGTATGGATCGACGATGGCCTTGAATGAGAAGCGGACATCTCCTCTATCATTCAAGGTAAGGTCTGAGAAAATGGGATTTTTGAAATATTGGCTCTTGTTTAAAATGTCTGCCTGTAGAGCGAGAGCGGCGTATCCCCTAGCCTCACCTCGCATTATAAGTTCCAGCCCTTGATTGCTCACAGAGTAGCGGAACTCCGTAAAACGCACTGTCCTAGGAGTAGAGACTTCTAGAAATTCAAATAGTGGAATGAGAGCGCGGTGGGTGGAGAGAAGCTCATTGGCCGATATGATACGGTTATCGAGACGGGTTAGCTCACTTATAACCTCTGGCTGGAGAGAGGCTCTGGCATTTTCCAAGTCAGTGCCCATCTTGTCGATACGATAATTGAGATAAAATTTATAACCAAACACCCCTATAGCCAGTAGAACCGAGATGCTAAAGATAACGAGAGAGATGAAAGAGAAAAAACTTTTTTCCACTCTTCTGGGCCCTAAGGGTATGCCAGTGTTCGGAGAAGGGGCAGGACCTTTGGGAATAAAAGATGATTGAAACTTCGGTTCCATTTGACTGAATTATAGAACAGAAATCAATTTACGTAAAACTTGCAAGTGTTCATAACTTTAAGTCTGGTCTTATAACTATTCCCATGCTTCAGAAGACCTCGATACGAAGCGATTGTTTCTCTGCTTGGATTCTTAGACAAGTTCTTCAACATCCTTCTCTTGGTCACCGTCCTCAAAACTCTGTGGTTGGGGAAATGTGCCCAACCCAAAAAGTCTATACCAGAAGAGAAGGCTTTGATGAAAACCTTATTTGGATGCAATTCTAATTTTAGTTTATCTTTTAGAAACTTCCCTGCATTTGAGAGAATAGTTTCGAGTTCATAGCGATATATCGCTATAATTACGAAATCGTCAGCGTATCTTATATAGTGTTTTACTTTGAGTTCATGTTTAACGTATTGATCAAACTCATTCATGTAAATATTCACTAAGAGCTGGGAGGTGAAGTTGCCGAGAGGTAGACCTTTATCTGGGAGGGTTTCAAAGCTTGAAATAATCTGATTTAGAAGCCGTAGTGTGTCTTGATCCTCGATGTAGACACGGAGTGTCGACACCATAGTCTTGTGATCTATAGAAGCGAAGAACTTTTTGATATCACATTTCAGGACAAAGCATTGCTTGGTATTGTTCTTGGAGACTTTCCACACATATCTCCTGAATTGATTGATGGCTTTGTGCGTTCCTTTGTTTAATCTGCAAGAGTAAGAGTCCGAGATGAACTTTTTGTCGAAATACGGATACAAGACTCTATAAACTGCATGATGAAGTAATCTGTCTCGGACAGAAGCCTTGTGGATGTTTCTGGGTTTGGGATCGGAGATATTGAAGGCGTGGTAGGGAGAGTGAGTGTAAGTCTTGGTTTTGAGATCGTGGTGAAGAGACAAGATATTGTCCATCAAGCTCATCTGGAACTCTTGGACATCTTTCCTGTTCCTCTTACCCTTCAGAAACTCTTGCCAGGCTTGTAAAAGATTTTCTGGCGAGATGATATCATTGTAGGTATGAATACCCCTGTTAGAACCCCCCCCCCCGCACAGTTTTGCCGGTCTTTGTTCATTTCAAAGATATTTATATTCTGTGGCATAACAAATTTTATAAATTTCCTAAAAATTCTAGATTTTCAATAGGAATAAAGATCGATTCTCTTTTTGTGGAAGCAATCGAAGAAGTGGCGCAAGCTAGCTTTACACAAAATTTAGAAAAAGTCAGTCATATCAAACAAGCCTTAAGTCTAGCAGATACACTAAAAATCTTTCTCCAGATTGCTTGGGAATTAAAACTTATGGAAGATAAACATTTCATTGAAATATCGGAAAAACTGGATGTGGTAGGGAAAATGCTTGGAGGCTGGTATGGGCAGAATCTTAAACAAAACTCCCCCGCTTTCGCGAAGGAGAAATAAACAGATTTGCGGAGGCGGAACACGATCTCGTTGTCGAGATTCCACTTGTCGTTCGGATTCACCCAATTGGTGTTGAGCCAACGCTTACCATTGTCATTGCGCTTGAGTCCGAACACGCTCGGATTACCGTCGGAATCGGTTCTATACACTATTCCTTCTAAACCACCACCCCTCGAATACTCTAGGGGTTGAATATTACTCGTGATCGTAATCACATAGAATAGTGCACCAAGTATGTTTATTTTTTAAGCAACTTTTGTGACCACTCTACCTCAAACCTTAGTCGGAGATACTCTCGATCCCAAAGTGCTGGATTCGGCAGCGAGAAATTAGTATCGCCCGCATATTCGCCTAATACCGTTTTTAATTTTACATACGAAAACGCCGTGTGCACAAGTGCACACGGCGGCGATACAAGGTTCAAGGGATTTAAGCCTAAGCCGAAACCCCAGGAACCAAATCCAACTTGCGGAGGCGGAACACGAACCCGTTGCCGAGATTCCACTCGTCGTACGGAAGCACCCAACGGGTGCGGAGCCAACGCTTACCAATGCCACCGCGCTCGAGTCCGAACACGCTCGGATCACCGTCGGAATCGGCGATCTGCTTCATGGCCATCCAACAGACATCGCCTGTCGGCTGATCCTTGAAAGCCACACCGAGAGCAGGGCCGTCGGCCGGTTCGCAGAGCGAGTGACCGAGTTCCTCGATCCGATTCCAGATTTCCTGGGTTGTCGGATTCTTGGTAAAGCCAAGTTCACGCACTTTGACGCGAGCGAACTTGACGACCTCGACCTGTCCCGACTTCCACGCGTCCTTGCCCATGATGTCGGCGGCGTATGTCGAGGTCTCCCTCTCCGCCGTTTTGTTAGCGGCGATGAGTTCGCCCTTCGACTTGCCACCGACTTCGATCTCGAGCCACACCGGAAATTCCGTCGGGTTCGAGACTACGACCGGCTTGAGGCTGTCCTTTTCGACAACCACGAGTTCGCGAGCGAGAAAACGCTGAACGCCGGATTCACCACCGAGACGATTCCACACTGCCTCGACCTGACCCAGCGTAACATCACCGTACTTCATGACAATCTCCTTCTCGACTACTTGTCGAGAGCTTCCCTCTGCCCGAGGTTTTAGGGGCCTGGCAACTGTATGCCGCCAGGACTTTACTGCCTACTCTCATCCTAGCACAAAGTAAGCTCTGTGTCAAGGATTTTGGTGGGTCTATTTTAGGCTTAGAAATAAGGATTTTATATAACGAAAAGTGCTCGGTGCCACATACGGACAACGAGCACTTTCACACTGGACAACGAGAGTAGGTCATAGGCGCCTCTTATGATGCAAAACGTCTTCGGCATGATCAAGCCGATGAGACAGAGCGCTGATCTGCATTGGATTGCAGTGCACCGCCGCCTTCAATTCCTCGAGGTGAAGATAGCCTTCGGTAATCATCTCCTCGATGTCGGCGACAGGGGTCGATAGGGTAACATCGCGCAGAGCTTCCGCGCACTCGGCAAGCTCTGTTTTGGGCTTGCTTTTGACGCTCAAGTGACCTCCTTTCAGTTGGTCTACTAGTATTATACCACTTTTACTCCTCTTCTGACAGTCGGCGTAAAGCGAGGCCAATGGCGACAGCAAATTCTGGGCCAGTCTCTTTGAGAATACTTTCCAGGAAAGCCGGCGAGGAAACTTTACTAAAAGGATTGGCCGAAACCACATCTGTTTTAAAATTATTTTTTGCAAGATCTGCAAGCCCTTTGAGAGCAGAGCCTCCACCGACCAAGATCACCTTGGAAACCGTCTTGTTGTATTTCTTTTCAAAAGAAAGGAGGGCATTATTAACTTCAGAAAAAACATGATCGAGAACAAGAGAAATAGCCATGGTCAAATTCTTGTCCTCCCCCGCCGCCCCAACTTGTCGCTTCATTATTTCTGCTTGCTGTGGGGTGATGCTAAGAGACTGTGAAATGGTAGTCGTAATATCTTGCGAACCACGATTGATAGTATGCGACGAGCGGATAATCCCGCGTTCCACAACATAGAGCTTGGTCGAAGCCGCACCCATGTCCATAATCATCACTGGTCGTAAGGCTTCATCTAGCACAGAACGCATGGTGCTGAATATTTCAATTTCGAAAAAACTCGCCTCTAATCCACTTTTCATCACAATATCTTGGTAACGAGCAATAGTTTCGTTGTGTATAGCCACGACCAAGACATCTACCTTGGCAAGACCGGGTGATGGAGTGTCTAAGATATCTACATTTTTTGGTTGATCTCCTTCTCCGAGAGCGTACTCTTTAGTATCTTGTGTCTCCACCTCACTCCTAGGTATGACAGACCAATCCAAAGTCACTTCAGAAATAGGTACCGGGATATATTTGCGAGCCTCAAGCGGCACCATGACAGCGAGTTGTTTGAGGCTCACATCCGGCATCTCTATAACTGACATCAGAGACGAGGCGAAGGGGATAGAGATGCCACACTTCTTGGTAGTGATATTGACCTCTTTTTCTTTCATAAGATCTGTCAGAGCTTGGGCGATCTTCTCCGGCGGAAGAGCCACTGCTTGTCCCACCCCGACGCCAGCATAAGGACCTAGGGCCAATTCTCCATATGTTTCGAGTACGGCTTGGCCATTTTTTTTCTTTATCTGCACTATTTTGATAGCCGAAGAGCCTATATCGACGCCTAGCACTACCGGATCGGTCTGATTGAAGAATTTAGAAAAGAATGCCATATGTCTTATAATATCATCCAGTAGTGAATTTTGACATCGTGACCAGCCACAGCACGAAGTGCAATGTCAAAATCTACTACTGGATATCATAATCTCTTTTATGCGCTTACTTTCTAGCGTTAAGGACTTGTTTGCCAATTTTCTATTCCCTCGAAGCTCAAAAGTATTGGCGCTCGAAGAACTTACTGCCGGTACACTCCTTGAAACATTACCGCAAGCCGAACCTCTGAAGGATAAGAACACCATTGCCCTCTTTAATTACGGACACCCTTTGGTCAAGGAAATTGTCTGGGAACTTAAATATCATGGTAATACCAAAATCGCGAGTAAACTTGGAGAAATTCTCTACGATGTAATCAATCAGGAACTAACTGACCGAGCCCTGTTTGAAAAATGGAGTAGGCCAATACTTGTACCAATACCAATATCAGATAAACGCCGATTCGAGAGGGGGTGGAATCAGTCTGAGCTTCTGGCTCAGGCGGTGAAGCTCTGTGACACTGAGAAAATATTTAAATACCTTCCAAGACAACTGGCCAAACTCCATCACACCGAGAGTCAGACTAAAACTTCATCTAGAAGCGAACGTTTAAGGAATCTCACCAACTCGATGAAAGTCCTCAACCAAACAAGAGTGGCAGGAGAATGTGTAATTGTCTTGGACGATGTGACTACCACAGGTTCGACATTTGCTGAAGCGCGACGCGCCCTTCAAGAAGCAGGTGCGAAAAAGATTTTGTGTATCGCTGTCGCCCACTAGGATCTCAAATTTTCAATTTTTAATTTTGCAATTTACAATCAAGACCCAATGAATTAATTTTCAAACATTGATACATTGAAAATTCAATGAAAATTGAGAATTGGAAATTGTAAATTATCTTATCTCGTCCTCAGGAGAGTGTTAACCAAGACAATACCCATGACATCGTACTTGGCCCATTCGGATGTTGGTATATCACTTGCGGGTTTGAGTGTGCCTGTGACGGCGATAGTGTCTTCTGCTTTGAGATCAGTGTTGGCATCTTGAATACGACTAATGTCTAGTGCGTAGTGGAAACCGTCACGACTTTTAACACCTAGAGTGCAGGCATCTGGGGATTCTGTTCCCACCTTTAGAGGCAAACAGCTGAAACTGCCAGTGATAGTGATCATCCCGTCGATCTCACCATTGATGACCTTGTCCCAACCCTTGAACAGGAGGAAGCCGAAAATGGCCAGAGCGATTAGTACTACGAGCCAGATAGAATTCTTGCGCGCAAAACTCTCATTTTCGAAATTATTCATATTCCACAGATTATATCACGCCCCGTTTTTAAGCAAACATTGGTGTGCTAGAGTTAAGTAAGAGATGTAACCACTTACGGAGGGGTCATGAAGATAAGGATTTGTCTCATCGTGGCTCTCCTGTTTGTGGGAGCCAAAGCGGAGGCGCAGAGTCTCAAGGGTTCGCCCGAATCGATCGGGTATCAGTACCTGTACGCGCAAGGTCTCTCACTCGACTTCGTACCCACGGCAACAGGTCTCGATTCCTTGATTGAAGAAGGGGTTCTTGTCGAGCTCGAAGGAAACAAGAACTACGAACTCTTCAAAGTCTCACATCCCTACGTCCTTTCGACCACTCACGTCTTCATCGAGTGGTTTGCGAAGGAATACCGGAGAGCCTGTGGCGAAAAGCTCGTCTTGACAAGCGGCACCAGACCTATCAACGAACAGCCGGGGAACGCCTCACCACTCTCGGTCCATCCGACTGGGCTTGCGGTAGATGTGCGAGTTCCGGCAAACAGTATGTGCCGATTGTGGCTCGAGACAACAGCTCTCTCGTTTGAGAGTGCAGGAGAGCTTGACGTCACACTGGAGACAGCACCGTGGCATTACCACTTCACTGTCTTCATCCCTCAGTACGAACAAGGAGTACTGAATACGGACTGACTCCGACACTAGTATCCGCCCCAGCGGAGAACAAGTGTCGGAGTTTTGTTGTGAAAAATATGTTAGATTAAGCCAATTGGAGACGTGGCTGAGTGGCCGAAAGCGCCTCACTGCTAACGAGGTAGGGTCTAAAAGCCCTCCAGGGTTCGAATCCCTGCGTCTCCGCAACGACAATTTTCAATATCGATTTGTGATATTGAAATATTGGCGTATTGCTGAAATGTCAGCAGGGTTCGAAGGGAAGTCCGGGGGACTTCCCCGGGATTTTCCATACAAAAAAATCGAATCCCTGCGTCTCCGCCCGCCTTGACGAATTAGTTAAAATATGTTATTGTCAAGAAAACCTGTTATAATCGCCAAAATGCTTAAATCAATAATGAAAAAGAGTGTAGTAGCCCCAGTAATCACGTTAGTCGTGATTGGCTTTATTTTGGCTAAGCTAGGCGGTAACGGAACGGCTGAGACAGTCTCCCCCGTTACCGGGGACCTGGTCCGCACAGTCAAGATATCTGGCAAAGTGGTACCGAGAGATAGAGTCGAGCTTGGTTTTGAAATATCTGGCACAGTATCAAGTATCAATCGCGATGTGGGGCAGACTGTTAGACGAGGAGACACTATTGCAAGAATTGACACTGGTGGTATCTCTTCAAATATTCTCAAGGCAGAAGCGGAGCTTGCATTGGCCAAAGCAGAGTTAGACAAACTCGATGGAGCCGGAGTCTACGAAGCCCAGATAAGTAACGCTAAACAGTCTCTCATCCAAACCATAGTAGACGCTTATTCTGCCGCTGATGATGCCGTATACAACAAGACGGACCAATTTATGTTAGATCCCAATTCCAATCGCCCAAATATAGGCCCAACATTTGATGGATATATCGATTTGAGAGACTCTATTATCGAAGGTAGAGTTACCGTCGGAGAATTACTCGAATCTTGGAAGACACTGACTTTAGGAGTTAGTGTATCTACCTACTCGGAAGTCTATCTCACTCAGTCAAAAAAATACCTTGCCCAAGTCTCTTCTTATATCAATGATGTCTCTAGAGCCGCAAGCCTTTTTGAGACAGATAATTATTTCCCCCAAACCACTATTGATAGCTACAAGACTGCTAGTATCTCTGCGAGAAACAACCTCAATAGCGCCTCTCAAGATCTAATCGCCTCAGAAGATAACCTGAACGGACTTCTCTTAGAGGTGCCGGTACAAATCGCTCGAGTAGAAGCGGCACGAGCCTCGCTCGCAAATTATCGCTCGCAACTTTCGAAAAGTTACTTAGTATCACCTATGGATGGACTGATCTCTAGACAGGAAGCCAAGGTGGGACAAGTGGTCTCGTCTGGTGCAAACTTGGTCTCCGTCATTAGTACATCACTTGAAATAGAAGCTTTCATACCAGAAGTACTCATATCTGGAGTTGGTATTGGCAATCCAGCCACCATAACCTTGGATGCTTATGGAGAGACAGAAACCTTCTCGGCCAAGATCACTCACATAGATCCAGCAGAAACTATCCGTGATGGTGTCTCAACATATAAAGTAAGGCTATCATTTACCAAGACGGACAACCGTGTGAGATCAGGCATGACTGCCAACATCAACATAGAGACGTTTAGAAAAAATGGGGTGAGACTGATCCCAGAACGTAGTGTGTTTAGAGAAGATGGCGAAACCTTCGTCTACATCCTTTCAGCTAACAAGAGTCAGGAGAAAGTAGCCGTAAATATTGGAGAGAAGGATTCTATGGGCAATGTTGAATTGATCTCTGACCTGCCTCAAGATAGCGAGCTTATTATCAACTCGGCCGATAAATAATCTTTAATCAATGCCGAAGTTCATTCGCCTAGGATTCTTCCTCGCTCTACGCCAGGTGCGCCGCGCAAGTAAGTGGACTACGGGGCTCATCATCTTCGTGATGACTCTGACCTTCCTCAACTTGGTCGTCGTCTCTGGTATCTTGGTGGGACTGATCGAAGGAGCTGTCGAAGCCAACAAAGAGTACTATACTTCCGATATCCTCATCTCCCGACTGGAGAAAAAGGAGTTTATCGAACAAAGTCCTCTCATAGAAAACATCATCCGCTCTATGCCGGAGACACTGTCGCTATCTGCGCGCTATCTTGGTTCAGGTACGGTGGAGGCTAACTACAAAACAGCTGCCAAAGAAGAGGAGATCGACTCAGCCGGTGCCTCTTTCGCCGGCATTGATCCCGAAGATGAGGACAATCTCACTGGAGTATCGCGATTCGTAGTGGAGGGAGAGTATTTGGAGCCTAGTGACTACGATCAGATTCTTCTTGGCTCGTATCTATTGACCAAATATTTCCCCGTCGAGACAGCAAGCTTCCCCACACTCGATGATGTCGGGGTGGGAGATAAGGTCCGTATCACTATCGGCGAGACGCAACGTGAGATGACAGTAAAAGGTATTGTGAAGTCCAAAGTAGATGAGATTTCTTACCGAGTTTATTTTGTAAACACACAATTCCGTGACCTCATAGGCAGAAACGATTACAACGTGGGAGAAATATCAGTGCGGCTCAAAGATGGTACTGACCCGAACGCTTTCAAAGAAGCCCTTCTCCGTTCTGGCGTGGGAGAATACGCGAGGGTGCAGACATTCGAAGACGCTCAGCCAAAATTCTTACAAGACATCAAAGATACTTTCGCTCTGCTGGGCAATATGATCAGCTCCATCGGATTGGTAGTAGCCTCCATCACCATCTTTATCGTCATCTTCATCAACGCTATAACTAGACGCAAGTTTATCGGCATCTTGAAAGGTGTGGGTATTAGCGGAAGAACTATAGAGGCCTCATACGTCTTCCAATCTTTCTTTCACGCGGCGACAGGTTCTCTAATTGGCCTTGTCCTTCTTTATGGATTTCTCCAGCCTTTCATCGCAGCACATCCGATCAATTTCCCATTTTCCGACGGCATCCTTGTGGCACCCCTGACCGGCACTTTGATAAAAATCGCCATCTTGATAATCACCACTATCATCGCTGGCTACATACCAGCGAGAATGATCGTCAGGAGAAACACTCTAGACTCTATCTTGGGTAGAAATTAAATCGCCATGCCTTTAATCCAAGTAAAAAATATTATAAAGACCTTCAAAGACGGGGACAAAGAGACCCGAGTACTCAAAGGTGTTGATTTTTCTGCGGAGGAAGGCGAGTGGGTATCTATCATGGGGCGATCAGGTGCTGGCAAGTCCACTCTTATGTACCAGATGTCCTTACTCGATGATCCAACTTCTGGAGAAATATATCTTTTCGGCAAAGATACACAAAATATGGGTGCAGATGAGAAAACTGATTTTAGATTAAACGAACTCGGCTATGTTTTCCAAGATTATGCACTGTTACCAGATCTCACGGCTTTAGAGAACGTAGCTGTGCCTCTGATGATGCAGGGTAGAAGTAAGACTGAGTCCTTCGACAAGGCTAAAGTCTCTCTTGAACGAGTAGGTCTAGGCCATCGCCTCAACAATCTCCCAAGTCAGCTATCCGGCGGAGAACAACAGAGGACCTCGATCGCCAGAGCCTTGGCGCATAATCCAAAAATCCTTTTCGCCGACGAACCTACAGCCAACCTAGACAATGAATCTTCTAAAACCGTAATGCGGCTCTTCCAAGAAGTGCACAAGCAAGGCCAAACCATCATCATGGTCACTCACGAGGAAGAATACAGCAAACTCTCGGAGCGTATCGTACTACTCGATGACGGCATGATTGTAAGCGACAAAAGAGTAAGATAGAGGCATGAATCTGAAAGACAGATTGGCAGACAACTTCCGTATTTTACCTGCGCAGGAGAAGGCATTAAAACGTATTGGGATTGAGACTGTGGAAGACCTTTTGTATCACTTCCCCACTCGCTATGGCGACAGCGCGCAGGTGACGAATATTAGCGACCTTAAGAAAGGCGATACTTCTGTCATCTTCGGCAAAATTTCTGGACTGAAAACTTCCAAAGCCTTTCGCAAGAAAATTCCCATGGCCGAAGGATCAGTTGAAGATGACACTGGCAAGGTAAAAATAATTTGGTTCCACCAAGCCTACTTGGCCAAGATGATAGCCGAGGGCTCAAACGTCCGCGTCGAGGGTAAAATTTCGGAGCGCAATGGTCAGCTGTACTTCTCCAATCCGAAGATAGAAAGTGCTCCAGATCTCTTCACCCAGACCAAAACTCATTCCCTGTATCCAATTTATCCTGAAACTCGCGGAGTCACTTCAAACTGGATTTATCATAAGAT
>JBAQWR010000020.1:0-20538 GCA_049299015.1 Minisyncoccia bacterium
CACCAATTCATCATGGACTTGGAGAATTAGGCATACATCGTCTTCTTGCCCTTCCGATTTGATATGTTCGTCAATTTTTCTCATAGCAATTTTGATCAAATCTGCCTGCGTCCCCTGCATCGGCGCATTGATAGCCATCCTCTCGGCCTGGGCCCGCACAAATGGCAGAGGTGATTTAAATCCAGCAAAGTATCTTCTCCTGCCAAACATAGTCTCGGTATAACCCTGCTTTTCGGCCAAAGCCTTGATTTCATCTAAATATTTGGCCAAACCAGTAAATGTCTCGAAGTATTGGTTATAAAACTCTTGCGCTTCTTTGCGATCGACACCAAGATTGGCCTTCAAAGCATTAACCCCCATGCCGTAGAGAATACCGAAGTTGATAGTCTTGGCCTTAGTACGCATACCTTTGTCCACTTGATCAGCCGACACTCCGAAGACACGCATAGCCACACCAGAATGCACATCTTCTCCGTTTTTAAATATTTCTATAAGTTTCTTGTCTTTGGAAAGAATGGCTGCGATACGCAATTCGATCTGCGAATAGTCTAGGGAGACTAGTTTAAACCCCTTTTCTGCTATGAAAGCATTGCGAATCGCCCGACCAAGTACAGTTTTGTTTGGAATATTCTGGAGATTAGGATTATTGGAAGCCATGCGCCCCGTAGCGGCTCCTGCCAAGATGAAAGTGGAGTGTAGGCGCGAATTTTTGTCGAGTTGAGGTGGTATAGCATCTATATAAGTTGAGAGAAGTTTAGAAAGTTCTCTATATTCTAAAATCAGGCCAATGATAGGGTGCTTGTCTCGAAGTTTCTCGAGCTCCGATTCTTTGGTCGACAAAGCTCCGGTCGGAGTTTTCTTCTGATTTTTGGCTGCTAATTGGAGTTTGTTGAAGAGAACGTCAGAAAGTATTTTTGGTGAGTTAATATTAAATTCTTCCCCAGCATTTTTCCAAATCGCTTTTTCTAAACGGTTCAACTCTTTGTGATATTTGAGAGACAGGTCTCTCAAAATTTTTCTATCCACCCTCACTCCCCTCTCATTCATCTTCTCAACAACATACATTGCCGGTTTCTCTATTTCTTCGAAAACTTTCCTCACTTGGCGTTTATCAAGCTCTGTTTCAATCACTTTCTTGGCCTCTGCTATGTTCTCCGTTTTCGTAAATTTAAAGACATCCTCCATATCAGGATCGGTCATGTTCGAATCTATAACCCACAGCGCTAGAGCTAGCTCCTTAGCTTCTTGGCTTTTTAGCTTATTAGCTTTGGGCTCATCATTTTTTTTATTGTTAGTTGTTGGTTGTTTATTGTTGGTTAGCAAATTCTTCGCCCTCTCCCCCATCGTCCGAAACTCAAGCTGGCCAAAAAGCTCGAGTAGTTTATCGATCTGAAGACTCTCTTTCCATTGCGGAGGTAGAGAAAAGTTAATAGGCGCATCAGTACGAATAGTGGCCAAGGTTTTGGAGAAAAGCGCTTCCTCCTCGTTTTCTTTAAGTAAAGTTTTTATCCGGTCGGTTAGTTTAACCTTGTCTAGATTTTTGTAGATATTTTCTATCGTGCCGAATTCTTGGATAAGAACTGTCGCAGTTTTCTCCCCGATCCCCTTCACCCCAATGATATTATCCGAAGGATCTCCACGAAGGCCTTTATAATCCACTAAAAGTTTGGGCTGGAAACCAAAACGAGCCACGACTTTTTTCTCATCATAAAGAATTGTGTCGTTAATCCCCTTCTTGAGAGTGTAGACTTGGACTTTTTTATCATCGACAAGTTGTAGAGCATCCATATCACCAGAAGCGATGATGATTTCTGTATTTTTATCCTTCTTTAAGTCGTGGACGATGGTGCCAATGACATCGTCTGCCTCAAATCCTGGGTGTGAATATATAGGAATACCGAAGGCGGTAAAAACATCTTTAGCCCGCTCCAGTTGTAGTACTAAATTGTCATCTATTTTGGCTCGACCCGCCTTATAAGCCTTGTATGCTTCGTGTCGGTAAGTCGGGCCCGGCAAATCGAAACACGCCACCAGATAGTCTGGTTTGAGGTCTCCGATAATCTTGATAAGCATAGTCGAGAGACCGTAGAGCGCACCTGTCGGCTCGCCAGACGCTGTCGAGAAATCTGGTAGCGCATGATAAGCGCGGTGGATGATAGCGTGAGCGTCAAATAAAATTAGTTTTTTAGTTTTCATGTTTGAAGTGAATTCTTTTAGCATCTTTTGGAATTAATCCTTCCACTCTCTCTGGCCATTCTATAAGAATAAAGTTTTCTGGATCTTTTATAAGCTCTTCCCAACCAAGATGAGTGAGCTCCTCTTCTTTTTCCAATCGATATGCGTCTATGTGAATCAATTTTTTAAATCTATGCCAGCCTTGCCCCGTCTTGGCGGGGTCTATATTGTAAGATTTCATTATCACAAAAGTTGGGCTTGGCATATTTTCTTGTACCCCAAAAACTTTCCCCAAATTTTGGGCAAAATAGGTTTTGCCAGAACCAAGATCTCCTTGTAGTGCTACGACTGTGGCATTCATCCCGGCATTTTAGCATTTTGGATATGAAAAAGGGCAGGAGACACGTCTCCTGCCCCACCCGTTCGAGTTTCGATTTACCTCATGTCAGAGCAGTGGATATCCCACGGCCGGATCTGCTGAGTGGGTCCGGTCGGGTTGTTTGAGGTGTAAGGGACGTACACAGCTTGCTGCGCTGCCCCCACCTTCACGTTGGTTCCTGCATCATGACCAACGGCCAATAGCTCCACCGTGCTCCCCCGCCGGCTGTTGAGATCGACCTTCTTTACTTGGCCAAAATCAATCCGATCCTGTAGAACGTTGCCTCTTCCGTCGTATATTTCAAACCACACCCCTCGACAGTCGTTGGCGATCGTCATGGTCTGATCGGTCCGAAGCAAGTCGCAACCCGCTAAGAAGAGAAGGGATGTGAGCAGTAATAGCTTCTTCATGAGAACCTCCGTCACCGCCGAACCTGTTCGCACCCGAGACCCCCGGTGAGATACCGAACTTGCCAGTGGTCCTCGCGAGCCCCACCCTGACCCACGTAGAAAGTCCGGGTGTCTGAACCAAGGTACCGCCCAGTGCCATCTACCCCCCTCGCAGTGAGCACTTTCTGATTGTCAGCTCTGTTTGATCCCGGCTCGAGAATCATGAGATCTTGCTCGCCATGTGCGAGGATTATCTTGTCTCCCTGAACAGATTCGACGGTGAGAGTGGCACCAGGGCAATCATTGATTATCTGCACCTGAACCACCGGGAAGAAATAGAACTTCCTCCCAGCGCATCCGCTTGTGATAATCGCAAGTATGATGCTCGCGACAAACCAATAAACAAAGAATTTCTTCATTTCCGGGCCCTCCTTAGGCCTGATCTATGTTCTTTTGCTATTATACCATAAGTAGTATCATAAAGTCAAGCAGTTAAAATAGCCCTGAAAACGAGGGTCTTGCAGTACAATATAGTTATGGTTGTCTTCGATGAAGAAAAAAGCAATGAGCGCGTGCGCGCACTCTACAAGAAGGAAGAGGAGGATCTAGCCTCTACCCTATCTAGCTACCACGGGATCCCGTATCTCGATCTTTCAACACACTCGATAAATATCGACGGCTTGAGGATACTCAAGGAGGCCGAGGCACGGGCCGCCGAGATCGCAGTCTTCAATATGACCGACAAGAAAATTGATGTGGCCGTCCTCTCACCCACAAACGAAAAAACTTTGGAAGTTATTGAGGATTTGAAGCGTCGTGGATATCTACCAGAAATCTTCATGGTCTCACATCAGAGTCTCAACAAGGTCTGGGAGAGATACAAGGATCTTTCATATTCATTTGAAACCCAGTCCGGCGCTCTTGATATCTCCAATGAAGAGATTTTGGAAATGACCAAGAAAGTTACCTCACTCGAGGATGTGAAAAAGTTGATCGAAGGAGTCCTCTCCATGAAGAAGGCTTACCGCATCTCAAAGATATTAGAAATTATTCTTGCTGGGGCTATCAGTCTCAAGGCTTCCGATGTACACCTAGAGCCAGAGGACAAAGATTTGCGCCTACGTTATCGACTCGACGGTTTCCTCACAGACATCCTCCATTTTGATTCAGAAACTTTTGAACTGCTTCTCTCTCGTATCAAACTTATTAGTGAACTTAAGCTCAATGTTAAAGAAAGGGCCCAAGACGGACGCTTCTCTATCAAACTAGATGATACCGAGATAGAGGTACGTACATCGCTTCTCCCAGGACCTTATGGCGAGTCAGTGGTCTTGCGTATTCTCAATCCCAACGCGATCGCGGTTGAGATGGAATCCCTTGGAATCCACCCGCGCTTATTTGAAATCATTAAGAAAGAGATTAGAAAACCAAACGGCATGATTCTCACCACTGGCCCCACTGGTTCTGGTAAAACCACGACACTCTATGCCTTTTTAAAAAGAATTTACACCCCAGATATCAAAGTAGTTACCATCGAGAATCCTATCGAATATCACCTCACAGGCATCGTGCAAACGCAGGCCGAAGCAGATAAGGGCTACACCTTCGCCGAAGGTTTGAGAAGTGCCTTGCGCCAAGACCCAGATGTCATCATGGTTGGAGAAATTCGTGACTCAGAAACCGCCGTCGTGGCCGTGAACGCCGCTCTTACAGGTCACTTGGTGCTCTCGACACTCCACACCAATAACGCTGCGGGCTCATTCCCCAGACTCCTGGATCTGGGTGTTAATTCTAAAGTGATTAGTTCTGCCATCAATATATCCATAGCACAACGTCTGGTACGTACTCTCTGCCAAGTCTGCAAGAAAGAAAAACTGCTTGAGGGGACTCAAAAAGAAATGGTGGATAAGGTCTTGGCCGGCGTCCCAGACCAAGGCTATCTAGAAGGAATTCAAAGAGAACATGTCTGGACTTCGGTCGGATGTCCAGAATGTAGTGGTTTGGGATTCAAAGGTCGTATCGGGGTATTCGAGGCCATACTTGTCGATAGTGAAATAGAGAAAGCAGCTATCACTAACCCTTCTGAACGAGATATCCGCGAAGCGGCTAAGGGTCAGAAACTTTTGACCCTCGTTGAGGATGGTATCATAAAGGTCCTATCTGGCGTAACAACTATCGAAGAACTCGACCGCGTGGTAGACCTTTCGTCAATATAGTAATGAGAGGTTTTTAGTGAATAATAAAACTAGGCTCCAGTGCATAAATCTCTAAGCAACACTTCGAGTATAAACACAAAGCTAAACGAATCTTTCAAGGATGGCCTCAGAAACCTGTAAGAGTACCAAGAGCGTCCTTAGAGAAAAGTCCAAATGCCCCGAGGGGCACGTTGCTTAGAGATTTATGATCTGGATAAGAACTAATCGATCGGACAGTAGTCTATCACATAATACTTTTTATGTCAAGTAAGTTGCCTAAAGAAAAAACTGGGGAGAAGGAGGGGGGTTCTGCTTCGTTTCTCGACAATGAATTAAGGCCTTCGAATTGGCAAGACTATATCGGCCAGAAAGCAGTCAAGGATAATCTCAAAATTCTCATCCAAGCAGCCACAGAAAGGGGCACTCCACCGGAACATGTCCTCTTCTATGGCCCGCCAGGACTTGGCAAGACCACTCTGGCTCACTTGATAGCCAAAGAGACTGGTAGAGCGATTAAGATTACTTCTGGGCCAGCCATAGAGAGAGTGGGTGACCTAGCTTCTATTCTCACCAACCTCGCGACTGGTGACATTCTCTTCATCGACGAAATTCACCGTCTAAACAAAACTATTGAGGAAGTGCTCTACCCTGCTATGGAGTCGGGTGTCCTCGACATCATCATCGGCAAAGGTCCATCAGCGCGCACTATCCAACTCGAGTTACCTCCTTTCACTTTGCTTGCGGCTACCACGCGTGTGGCCATGATCTCTTCACCTCTGCGCTCTCGGTTTTCCGGTGGAGTTTTCCGTTTAGAGTTTTATAGCGAAGATGAGATAGCAGAAATCCTGCGTCGATCATCAAAAATTATCGGGGTCAAAATAGAAGATGATGCTGAACAAGAGATCGCCAAGCGTTCGCGCTTCACTCCGCGTACTGCTAACTACTTTTTGAAGCGTGCTCGCGACTTCGCCCAAGTGGAGGGAAAACTTCTTGATAAGAAAACTGTTGAGATGGCTCTCAAACTTTTAGGTATTGATGAATTGGGTCTCTCCCCTTCTGACAGGAGACTTTTGGAAGTGATCGCGGATAAATTTAGTGGCGGACCTGTCGGACTTTCTACTCTAGCGGCCGCGCTCTCAGAAGAAGAAGCGACGATCGAAGAGTTTAACGAGCCGTATCTTTTGCAACTCGGACTTATCGAGCGCACTGCGCGCGGCCGCGCACTGACTCCGCACGGCTACAAACATCTCGGTAAAAATCCTCCCGCAAATTTGCAAAAGAAACTTCTATGAGTGGTCATAACAAGTGGTCGAAAATTAAGAACAAGAAAGCGGTGACGGATGCCGTGAAGTCCAAGATCTTTTCCAAAATGGCCAAACTTATCTCTACCGCGTCGAGACAAGTGAAGGGTGATGTTACCTCTCCAATCCTACGCACCGCGATAGAGAAGGCGCGGGAATACAATATGCCAGCTGACAACATAGAGCGTGCAGTTAATAAAGGTACAGGAGCTGATGCCCAAGCCCTCGATGCGATCACCTATGAGGCCTATGGCCCAGCTGGATCCGCCCTCGTCATTGAAGCTCTGACAGACAACAGAAACCGAGCCGCGCAGGAAGTGAAGTTTATCCTCTCCAAACACGGTTTTGCATTAGCAGCCCAAGGCTCAGCTACTTGGGCGTTTATAAAAGAAGGTGGTGAATGGAAACCGAACACAACTATTCCCCTTTCAGAAGAAGATGGGAAAGTTTTGGGCGCTTTAATAGAAGAACTTGAAGACAATGATGAAATCCAAGAAGTCTACACAAACGCGATATAAAACAATTCTCGCGATCGATCCTGGATTTGATCGAGTTGGTATTGCGATACTTTCGCAAAGCAACAAGACGATTCTTCTCTCTTCGGAGTGCTTCAAGACAAGTAGCAAAGAGAGTCGCGAGAAAAGACTTCTGGCTATCGGCTCACGGGTCAAAGAGATTATTAAAAAATGGAAGCCGAGAGACCTGGCGATAGAAACTCTTTTCTTTAATACCAACATCACAAGCGCCATCGGAGTAGCGGAAGCTAGAGGCATCATCATTTATGAGGCGATGGGAGCTGGTTTAGAAATTTTCGAATATGGACCACAAACTATCAAGATCGCCGTGACTGGCTACGGCAAAGCGGACAAAATTCAAATGGCCACCATGGTAAAAAAGTTGGTTGATCTGCCTAAACAAGTTTCAAAACGACTTGACGACGAGGTAGATGCTATCGCCCTGGGGATTACTCATCTTGCAACAAAAAAGGGTATCTGATACAAATAAGTGCATTCGAAAAATGCCTATTCAAATTAAGGCGTTTTTGATTAGAAATAAACAACATTTAAAACATGCAAGACGACGAAACAAGAGATGATGAGACTGAGGTCAACCCTCCCATCGACGATGAGATTGTTGATGGCAAGAAGAAATTACTCGACGATGAGGATGTGGAAAGTCTTGATGACGCCGTAGATGACGAACTCGCAGTAGACAAAGAGGATCTCATGGACGACGTCGAGGAGATGTAATTCTAAGATCTTTCGATTTTTAGAAAACGGTGTTTGCCAATGCGGTAAACGCCGTTTTCTATTTCCTTGATTGCTCCTTCCTTGTTAAGCCTATTGAATTCTGTTTTGGAAGAAACAAGTCCTTGTTTAAGCAAAATTTCAACAAGAGGAGTGTCTTTACTTACCTCTACAGTCTCGATATCTTTTGGGATACCTCCTTTTGAAAAAGTTTTCTCAAAACTCTCTTGAGCTTTACCTGCCGCATCTTCGCCGTGGTAAATTTTGGTGATCTCTAATGCCAAACGCATTTTGGATTCCTTAGGATGGCCTTTCATAATTTCCTCTACTTCTTTCATATCCACACTTGTCAGACATTCAAAATACTTTTTAACTAAATCATCACTGATTGACATCAGTTTGCCATACATATCGGCAGGAGAGTCTTCCAAATAAACACAGTTGTCATAAGTCTTGCTCATTTTCCGACCATCGATTCCTTCTATAAGTTGCGTGGTAAGCACAAACTTTTCTCGCTTCTTGAATACCTGCTGGAGTGAACGGCCGGCAAGCATGTTGAATTCCTGATCCGAACCTCCCAACTCCGCATCTACATCTAAAACCACGGAATCATACCCAACCATCAATGGATATAAGAATTCATGGAGTGAGATAGGTTTGCCTTCTTTCAGTCGCTTTTCAAACATATCGCGCTGAAGCATTTGTTGAACAGTAAAATTGCCGGCCAGATTAACCACTTCGGCAAATTTGAGAGGATCGAGCCACTCGTGATTGTATCTGACCTCTATTTTAGAGATATCGAGTATTTTCCCCGCTTGTTGTTTGTATGTTTGGAAATTCGCCTCAACCTCCTCTCGCTTTAGTGGAACTCGCATCACATCACGCCCCGAAGGATCGCCGATCATCGCAGTAAAGCTACCAACTAAAAAGATAACTTCATGCCCCGCTTTGGCAAAATCATTTAACTTCCTCAGTGGCACTGAATGGCCCAGGTGTAGCTTGGCCCCAGTAGGATCAACACCGAAGTATATTCTCAATTTTTCACCAGAAAGTAGTTTCTTCTCTGCCAATTCACGCGGAATAACTTTCTCCACCCCACGAGTGAGCAGTTCTCCTAGATTTTTATCCATGAAAGTATCTTAACATATGTTAAAATGGTCTTTCTAATGAGGAAATTTAGTAAACTTCTCCACCCCAACCACTCTATGGCCATTGCGGCTGTGATACTTTTGATGTCTGGCGTAATTATCCTTTGGGCCGCCTCTCTTCGTATACCGGCTCTTGAGGACATCTCTCTACGCAAGATTGACCAGTCTACCAAGATCTACGATCGTACCGGGGAAATCCTCCTTTATGACACGGCTCCTGATTCAAGACGCGCCCTTGTCCGCTTCGAAGACATGGCGCCTTATGCCCGCTCTGCCACTCTAGCCATAGAGGATAAGAACTTTTATTCCCACAATGGATTCGAGTTTACTTCGTTCTTAAGAGCTGTGGTGGTCAACCTGACCACCCTATCTTTCAGTCAAGGTGGTTCCACTATCACCCAGCAGGTGGTAAAAAACTCAATCCTCACCAAAGACAAAACCCCCACCAGGAAATTGAAGGAGTTAATTTTGGCACTCAAACTTGAGAAGGTCTTAACCAAAGATGAGATCTTGACGCTTTATCTGAACGAAATACCCTATGGAGGAACCATATACGGCATAGGGGAGGCGGCGCGCAAATTTTTCGGCAAGGAAGCTTCAGAGCTCACCTTAACCGAATCCGCTTACCTGGCAGCCCTGCCCAAAGCTCCAACTTATTACTCCCCTTACGGCTCACATCGAGAGGAACTTGAGGTGAGGAAAAACTTAGTTCTAAGCGAAATGTTTGCTGGCAAAATTATCTCTGAGGAAGAATATAAAGAAGCCACAAGTGAAAGAGTGGACTTCAAACCGAGAGAAAACACTGGCGGAATCAAAGCCCCACATTTCGTGTTTTTTGTCCTTGACCAATTGGCTAGAAAATACGGAGAGGAAACGGTGGCTAGTGGTAACTTCAAAGTAATTACCACCCTCGATTACTCTATCCAACAGGAAGCTGAAGCTGTCGCCAAGAAATATGGTCCTATAAATAAAGAGAGGTTTAATGGAGAAAATAATGCCATCGTGGCTATAGACCCAAAGACTGGAGATATTTTGGCCATGGTCGGATCGAGAGATTATTTCGACCAAGAGATTGATGGCAACTTCAACGTAGCACTTGGTCATAGACAGCCTGGTTCTACATTCAAACCATTCGTCTACTCAGTGCTCTTAAACAAGGGCTACACGGCAGATACAGTTCTTTTTGACACACCTATCCAATTCTCACCCAACTGTGCTCCAGACAACCTCACAACTGACGACACATGCTATTCCCCAGGCAACTACGATGATAAGTACCGAGGCCCTATAACTGTCAGGGATGCTTTGGCACAATCAGTTAACATCCCGGCAGTTGAAGCTCTCTATCTTGCTGGAGTTAAAAACTCTGTTGATCTGGCTAAAAGCATGGGTATCGATAGTCTGACTAAACTTGAAGACTACGGTCTATCTCTTGTGCTCGGTGGAGGAGCGGTATCACTTCTCGATATAACTTCTGCTTATTCCGTCTTCGCCAACGATGGTGTGCGCAATCAATATAATCCAATACTTAGGGTGGAAGATGTGAGTGGAAACGTTGTCGACAGATATTCATCTTCCCCACACCGAGTATTGCCAGAACAGACAGCGCGTACTATTTCAAATATTTTATCGGACAACACAGCCCGCACCCCAGCTTATGGAGCCAACTCAACACTCTACATATCATCGAGAGAGGTGGCGGTAAAAACCGGTACTTCAAACGATTATAGAGACGCCTGGATTATAGGATACACCCCGAACCTTGTCGTGGGAGCTTGGGTTGGTAATAATGATAATTCTCAAATGGAAAAGAAGGTGGCCGGACTTATAGTCTCACCATTATGGCGAGAAATTATGGACAAAGTATTACCAACCATGGCCACCGAGTCATTTATCAAACCAGAACAAGAAGATAAGTCCTTACTGAAACCTGTTTTACGTGGAGAGATGGGTACTGATATCCACTCGCTCCTTTATTGGATAGACAAAGACGACCCTCGTGGCCCACAACCACAAAATCCAAGTGCTGATCCTCAATTTCAAAACTGGGAGTATGGAGTTGGGCGCTACTACGACCTATTCATTGGCATGACTAGATAGAGAAAACTTGTATCACCCACCCCTTGAACAATAATTGGCTTGGCCTGACCGCCAAATTGGATAGAAATACTGTCAGTTGTGATGGATTGAAGGCAGTCTGTAAAATAACGGTGGTTGACGTTGATGGAAATTTCATCTCCCTCGATAACAGAATCGACAGAGTGGACGCTCTCGCCTACCGTGGAGTTTTTAGACTCAATTTCGAAGGTTTTAGACTTAGGAGATATCTTTAATGTAAGTTGGTTAAAATTGTCTGAGAAGATTAGGCTTGTTTTGAGTGAGTTTATCAGATCTTGCTTTAATAAAACAGCTTTTGAAGTAGTTTCTTTTGGGATAATTTGCTTATAATCAGGAAAGACTCCCTCTATGATCCGTGATGTTAGATAAATATTTTGTGAGCGAAGAGCCATCTGGTGCTCTTCTATGGAAATAGAGATTTCTTCTTCCCCTCTGTCAAAAATCTTCACTATTTCTATGGCATTTTTCTGAGGAAGAAGTATTTGTTTGAAGTGTGGGGTCTTTTTTACCTTTATTTTCTTCTCTGCCAACCTGAAAGAGTCTGTGGCAGCGAAAATAAGAAATTCCCCTTCATGAGTTATGGAGATTGATGATAATTCGGGTTTAATGCTTCCGATAGCCGCAGCATAAACGACTGATTTTATACCAAAAACCAAGTCTCTTGTTGGTATGGAGAATGTTTTATCATCGCCGATCTCAGGAATAATAGGGAAATCGTCGCTTGGAAGGGTTTTAATGTTTGTTTTGGTGGCTGAGGTTTTTATCTCAAGCACCTGATCTTTTGTGCTGATAGATATGTTTTTATCTCTAGATAACGAGGAGATGAAGGAGGTAATTGTATGAGCTGGTACCACCACAATACCTGGCTCGAGAACCTTGACTGGCAAACCAATAGAAATACCCAGATCTAAGTTGGTGGCTTTTATAGAAAGAGTGTTTTGGTGTGCATCCAAATAAAAACCGGAGAGAACAGGCAGTGTTGTATTTTTTCCTGCAATCTTATCCGCCTTATTCAAGGCTTCTTCTAGTTGTTCCTTAATGCATTCTATTTTCATATATAAAAATTTATTAATACTATTAGGGGTGTGAATATGTGCATAGTATTTTTTACGCTTCTAGTAGAACATATTTCTTCAATTCCAAAACCTTTAAACTGAGGATAACTCCCAACACTTCCTAGTGTTTTTATTTGGCAGTCACTATTGTTAGTTGTTTTAAACATCTTACCCACACTGTTTTTGCTTTCTCTCCACATACTATTACACAGTTAATAAATTTCTAATCTGCCCAACTTCTTCCAATAATGATTGATCTTCTTTGATATCTGTTTTTATTTTTTCACACGAGTGGATTACTGTTGTGTGGTCTCTCCCACCCAACTTCTGACCTATCGATGGATAAGAGATGTTAAAATCCTCACGCAATAAATACATAATGATTTGTCTAGGTCGAATCACCTCTTTGTGCCTTGTCTTTTCATAGATACTATCCTCCTTAATGTTATAGAAGTCAGAGACAATACGGACAACATCCTTAACCGCCACAGTTTTCTTGGGTTTAATATTGTTCTTTATATAATTTCTGACGTCGATCATTGAAATGTCCTTGTCCTTGAGTTGGGCGTGACACAAGAGAGTGTTGACCGCCCCCTCAAGGTCCCGGATGTTGCCATTTATAGTGTGGGCAAGATAGTCGATTATCTCTGGAGACAGGGAAATATTTTGCTGAGCCGCCTTAGCGGTGATAATAGCGATCCGAGACTCCTTATCTGGAGCTGGTATATCGACAGTCATGCCGGCAGAAAGCCTCGACTTAAGCCTCTCTTCTAGGCCGGTGATAAAATATGGGTGTTTGTCGGAAGAAAAGATAATTTGTTTGTTGTTGTCATATAGGGTGTTGAATAGGTGGAACAATTCTTCCTGGAACTTCTGTTTATCTGAGAAAAACTGGATGTCATCCACGATTAAAACGTCGTATTTGCGATATTTTTCCTTGAAAACATTCATCTTTTGGTTTTGGAGTGCATTCATACAGTCTTGCCCGAACTGCTCTGAGGTCATGTAGTAGACCCTTTTGCCAGGGCTAGTCGTCTTGATGTGGTTGCCAATAGCTTGTATTAGGTGAGTTTTGCCGTGCCCAGTCGATCCGTGGATGAAAAGTGGGTTGTACATGATCCCAGGCTTTTTAATGACGGCCTGGGCGGCAGCGTGGGCCAACTCGTTGAATGGGCCGATAACAAAAGTTTCGAAGGTGTAGCGTGGGTTCAGATTGTCGTCCTTATTTACCTGTATTTCTGGCAGAGGAAGCTCTTTGGTATGTAAATCTTGACTGGGAGCACCGTCTCTCTTGCGAGATTCCTCTTTGTTTACAACATATTCTATGGCGTGGATGGAGCCTTCAAGGTTTCTCAGACTTCTAAGGATGGTATGGTGGTATTTGGTCAGAAGCCACTCTTTGACGAAGGCGTTTGGTACAGACAGTACTATCACCCCACCATCCTCCTTCACTATACGGGTGTCTTTGAACCAGGTTGTGAAGTTGGCGCTTGAGATGCTTAGTTCTATCTCGACCATCACGCTTTGCCAAAGTTGTTTGTAGTCCATCATGGAGATTATTCGGTAACATAGTATATCTTTTAGGGTCTAGATAGAAACTTGTTAAAAGCCCAAAAAATGTTTATAATGTGTTTATAACCTGTTAAGAACAAATGTCTACAACATACAAACCAAAAAAGCGCAAACGAGCCAGAACCCACGGTTTTCTCTCAAGACAAAAGACCTCCACTGGCAAAAGAACTATTAGAGCCAGACGAAGAAAGGGTCGCAAAAGTCTGGCTGTCTAATGGCCGATGAATAGTTTCTACCTAATGGTTAAACCTTCTCCAATGGTGAAAGTGGTAATATCTGTTTCTAAAAAGATTTCTAAAAAAGCGGTTATAAGAAACAGAATTCGTCGACGTGTTCGTCCGATTGTGCGCGAATTTATCCCTGGTCTTAAACCAGCAACATATTTTATTGTTGCCAAACCTGGTGCTGAAAAAATCAAAGGCCAAGAGCTCAAAAATGAATTAAAGTCGTTAGTTGTAAGTTGTCTGTTGTAGGTTATGATAATCTAATGTCTTTCCTCTATCACACTTTTTTCTTCGACCCGATATACAATCTTTTAATTCTTTTGTTTAAGGTCATTCCTTGGGCCGACGCAGGCGTCATCATCATTCTTCTCACTGTCTTGGTTCGCTTGGCCATATACCCACTATCAAGGAAGGCTGTGCTTACTCAGATAAAAATGGCTGAGATTGGCCCTGATTTGGCTAAAATCAAAGAGCAATATAAGGATAAGGCCGAAGAACAGGCAAGGCGCACCCTCGCTCTCTATAGAGAAAAAGGGGTCAATCCATTTTCTGGAATACTAGTGATCATTATTCAGATTCCTATCATCTTTGCTCTCTACCAAATATTTCTCCACTTCCCAGAAGTCAAATTGGATCTACTTTATTCTTTTGTAACAGCGCCCGGACATATTAATACCGTGTTTCTTGGTTTTTTAAATATCGCAGCAAAAAGTATTCCACTCGCCTTTCTCGCGGCGGTCTCCACATTTTTCCAATTTCAAATATCTATGAAAGGTCAGACCAAGCCACAAGGTAATTCGTTTGGTGATAATCTCGCGCGTAGTATGCAAACTCAGATGAAGTATTTTTTCCCAGTAATAGTTTTTTTCATCTCGTACAGTATTTCTGGAGTAATAGCCCTTTATTGGCTTACCACCAACCTCTTCAGTATCGGACAAGAACTATTTGTGAGGAGAAATATTAAACCTACTGTAACTTAAGTCCCCAAAGAGAAAGGTCGTTTTTATTGGTGAAAATAAGATAATCTTCGTCGGGAGAAAGTTTCAAATCAATTAGATCTATATCAACATCAAGACTCTTTTTAGGTTCGGCGATAAGTTGGGCGATTTCGGATCCAGTATCAAAACGCCAGATATAGTCAGAGAAATGTGTCACACCTCTATACCAATTATCTGGTTCCCCAGCCCCCACGTCATTTATAGGAGTACCGCAGAAGAGGCTGCCGGCCTTTTTTGTACTCCATACACATTTCTCTGCCAATGTTGCTGGAGAAATTTCAGAGCTAGTGTTATTGGTGAGATTTTTAGCAAACATTTTTGCCCCAGTGTTATCTATGTATGAATACAATACTCTATTGCCCACAGGGCTAGGTACAACTACGAGGCCGCTGAGTGGGCCGACGATTTTTGTCAGAGTGCCATTAGAGGTGTTTACGCTGTAGGCATAACCAGGTACATTCGCACTTGCTTTCGTATATGCCACCAAGCTATTCCCAGCCATTGCTAGACGCCAGTCTGTGAAAGATGAGGTCAAGAGAGTTTTGATGCCTGTGCCATTAAAGGCTGAAGAAACTATAGAAGAAGTGTCTCGTAGAGCATAAAATAAGCCATTACCAGAACCGACAGCAACACTACTAATGTCTCCGCGCAGAAGAGTAGAAGAGACAGTGTATAGATTATCAGTAGATGTGGCCTTGGGGGGAATTAAGGCTAGAGAGAGATTTTCTACCATATCAGAGTCCTCTTTAAGAGATCTGAATAGAACAGCGTTACCGTCTGGTCTGAAGTAAGCCTCATAAATTTTCGGTAAAGTATTATTAGTCACCTTTGTTTTCACCAGCGTGGCCAGGTCCACGTCGTATATGTGCCCGGTGGCTCGATCAGCGTAACGGACGACAGTCTCGCTTCCTCTTTTTAGCATCACTGCTCCAGCAATGGGAGTATTAGAAATACGAAAAAGGTCAGAACTCGGATTACCAAACTCGTCTACCATTTGCTGGTCGCCTTGGTCGCTTGCCCCTGTCGTCGGTTGTAGGTCGTTAGTCGTCGGTCTTGTACTATCCCCTCCCCCTTCACCAAACGGCAGGATACCCAAAACAGTCTCTGCCACTGGAGTACTGGTGTTTCGCGACAATAAATACCAACCGAGAAGTCCAATAAGGGCGATAGAGAGAACGATTATTAAACTGATAATTGTTTTTCGCATCTAGTTTGTATTAGTAACATACATGCCAATGGTCTCCTTCGTTGACATAAGTTGCCCCACCTACTTTATATCTAGGAGCACTTCGTATTCCGCAATTAGGATTAGCAGAACCTGCATCATTGGTTCTTATGTAAGAATTAAGTGTTGAATTTTTTAAACTCAGATCAACCTGCGGGAGACCTGGCCCATGAGTCGCGTGCCCACCTTCCGTGCCTCCAGATACAGACACAACACAACCACTACCACAAGATTT
Source organism: Minisyncoccia bacterium (assembly GCA_049299015.1). Taxonomy (GTDB): domain Bacteria; phylum Patescibacteriota; class Minisyncoccia; order Phycocordibacterales; family Zambryskibacteraceae; genus UBA5004. The sequence continues at coordinate 16,262 of JBAQWR010000020.1, forward strand.
TTTTAGAGCAATCAATCCATCGATGGCACTTCTTGGTAAACCATTTACATTTGTACAATTAGTAGTTTGTCCTTGTGTACATGGACCATTTGGAACAGCAATTATATTGGCTGTTAACTGGTTTCTAATAGCGGTATCTGCCTGAATTTGTTGCTGGGTCATTGGTGTCCCTCCTCCACCTCCTCCCCCGCCCCCTCCACCAGGACTAGTGGCGGGTGGTGCTATTGGTGTGACACTTAGATTAAAGCTCGTTAAGCCTGTATTAATAGTATTAAGTATAAGCCAAGCACTGATAGCCAAGAGAAGACCCCAAATAGCATTTTCTATAGTAGTTTTGGCCTCACTTTTACCGCTAAAGGCATCAGTAGACATATATTTGATGCCACCGACAACTATCTTAAGTACCGCCAATCCTCCAGCCACCATTATCATCAAGACGAAGAAACCCTCGATATAAGCTTTGGCATTAGTTTTGCAAACCTGACCAGGATTTCCTTGGCAAGTACTGCCTAGAGGAATAGGAGTAAGGAGTTGGTATTCGGTAGCTGGTTGAGCGAATACATGGCTTACGCCAACTAACGACCAACAACTAACGACTAACAACATCATAAGAACTTTGTTGTAGGTTGTAGGTTGTAGGTTGTAGGTCATATTAATCTCCAAATTCTATCAAGAAACTCTTATTAGCACTTTGTGTAATTTTATCTGTGTTTGAAAGACTCACTTTGACTTCTGATGAACCCGTAGCATCGTCAGGGGCACGGTAGGTTACAGAGTTGCCGGTTTCTACTCCACCCGCGTTGGTACGCCACTGATACTCGAGAGTGTTGTCTGTGCGATCAAATATGCTGAAGAAGAGCGGGAAGGCGGTGAAGGTTGCTTCTTTATCTTGCATTTGGTGTGTCCCCACAGTTTCTCTATGGAACATGTATCCGTATAGAGGATTATCTTCGTAAACCATCATTGTTGGAGAGGTCGGATTAATTCTCACAGATGCACTTGCCAATACATCTTCATTGATAGAAAGAATCTCCACCTTAATAGTTTGTGGTCTAGACAAAATAGAGTCGGAAAAGGAAATACTGTTTTTACCCACCCCATTAGTGTTGCCCAGAACAGTACCAGTTCTTATCCATTTGTAGTAGAGGTTAGCTGGGTTACCTAACCCTTGAGGTATAGCTATAAGGATAATTCTCGACTGTTTGGACCAAAGCGTCCGACCTTGATAGAAAGGCGGGGTGTACGAGTCTCCTTGCCAGAGGAGATCCACAGATTGCGCATGCGCTACGCTAACTAACAACCAACTACTAACAACCAACCACAGAACCAAAAACCAATTTGTAGGTTGTAGGTTGTAGGTTGTAGGTTGATTTCTCATTTCTTTATTATATCTAATCCTGGAGCAATTTTCTTGATTTTTGAGTCCAAAGCAAGGTAGGTGACGGAGGCAGTCCATGTAGGAAGAATGTCTCCGACAATTGGTATGAGTTCTATAATAAAACTTCCTCCAAAAGCGGCAAACCTTTTTGGCTTCATGAAGCTCATTCCTTTTGTCTTAAACCAAACATAGAAAGTCAGTCCAGCAAAGATAGTTACAAGCCACCCCATAAATATCCATCCCAGAAGCCATTGCAGGGCGTCATAGAAAAGCGCCACACATATCATGAGAGCAATGGTTGTGTTATTTAAACCTTTCCCTTTTTCTTCTTCCTGCATTATTGATCAGGAGTATTACCAGCCTCTTTTAATTCAGCTTTTCGAGCTTCCAAGGCCACTTCTTTGTCTTCCTCCGCTTCCGCTCGAGCTTTCTTGATGGCAAGAACTTGTGATGGGTCGGAAGTGATAATCTGGTCCTCGGTGTAAGAAGCAATATTTTTTATAGCCACGTGTTTCAGCCCGGCGAAAAATATTCCCTCCCCTCTGTCCGATTCAAGTAACAGATACTTCTCTTCGTCAGTCAGATTGAAAGTTTTTTGAACCAAGTCTATCGTTGTGGGCGACTGTTTAAGGAGAATCTGGATAGATGAGTTGGTGATGATGGGTACACCATAAGGACTTTTCAAGAAGTCCCCTACGTCTTGAGTAATAGTAGCTACTCCTAAGAAATATTTGCGCCCTCGTTTGACGAGACCCATCAGGAATGAGGCGGTGTCTTCCGTTTTCATCATCCACCAAGCCTCGTCGATAACTAGGAGGCGTTTCTTCAACTCTTTCCTAATAGCGTTCCAGATATAGTGTGTAACTATATACATAGCAATAGGTTTCAACTCATCTTCCATGTCGCGGAGAGAGAAGACCACAAACTTCTTATTGATATCGACATTAGAAGGCCTGTTGATAAATCCTGCCCAAGTACCTTTGGTATATTTGCTCAAACGTTGAGCGAGTGATTCCCCACCTTCCATACCAGAGAGGACCATCTCGAAGTCCGACATGAGTGGCGGCTCAATGTTGCGGAAATCTGATTCCACAGTAATGTCTTTCAGAGCGTAAGTCTCAGTGATAGCTCGGTCGATGGTCGCATCTTCTTCGGCAGTGAGGCCACCCATCATCAGGCGGAAAAGGCCGACCAAGTTGATGATGTTGGAGCGAAGCACGTTGGCCGCACTCTCGTCTGGTCCTGGCACTGGTAGATCGAAAGGATTGATGTGGTGTTCGGAGTTGAGAGAAATTTTGAAATACCTTCCACCTGTAACTTCTGCCATATACTCATATTCTCTCTCGGGGTCTATCACGATTACATCGGTATCAAACATGAGTGTGCGCAAGATTTCGAGTTTGGCGGCATAGGACTTACCTGCACCAGCTTTGGCGAAACATACTGAGTTGTAGTTCTCGAGCGAGAAACGGTCGAAGAGTACCAGAGACGAGTTGTGTCTATTGACGCCGTAAAGAATTCCTTTGTCAGAAGTGAGGTCGAAGGATGTGAATGGGAAGAGCGATGAAAGTGGCGATGAATTGAGTTTCGAATGCACCTCCAACATATCGTTACCGAGAGGTAGGGTGCTTTTGTAGCCTTGTTCTTGTTGGAAGAGAGCTGGTTTGACGTAGATAAGCTTGGCTTCGAGGATGGACTTGATCTCGGACTCGATTTTATCAAGCTCTGTGTCAGAGTCGCCGTAGATGCTGATATAGAGACCGACATCGAAAAGCTTTTCTTGTGCTTGTTGAAGCTGGTCACGCAGATTCTCTAGATCTTGGTAAGCGACATCAAGCATTGGGTCACGGACTAGCCCCTTTTCTTCTCGGCCATGGATCTGGCTTTGAACCTCGGCCACCTTCCTCTGAAACTGGCGCAAGACTTTGGAAGTCTCTATGGGGTGGACGAAGATAGAGACATCGAAAACTTTGTCCATATTGATGATAGGAGAGAACCAGCCCTCGGAGAGATAACGTGGATATGAGATGACGAAGAAACTTCTCAATATTTTCTCACCCAGGTTAATTTCTTTAGGCGAGACTTTGAGCGCCGAAGGCGCGATGATATCTTTGAGCTCGAGCACACCAGCTTCGAAGATTTCTTGCGGCAAGATGGAAGAAATCTGTGGTGCCTCTTCCTTTTTACCAAATAATTTGTCGAAAATACTCATACTAGTTTAATTTTATAGGCTTCTCACTCTCACCGGGATTGAAAGCTTTATAAAAGAGCTCGATAACTTCTTCTGTGCCGAGGCGAGCTACACGGATGCCGGTACGGATAAGCCCTTGTTCTACTACTGACAGACGCTCTTCAAGTTGGCTACGACTCTCGTCGAAATCCGATTCTGTCGTAGTCAACTTTTCTTTCTGGGTACCAAATCCAAGACGAGAGCCGATACCCCCAACAGTTGTTGATCCACCGACATTTAAGACAGCCGGACTATAGGGCACTACGATAAAGAAGTTTTTGGTCATAATGTTGGTGTTCTCGGTGAAGTTCTTGATGAATTCAATGTACTCTCTAACCTGTATTTTCATCAGGTTGTTGGTCTGGGCCTTCTCCTGTCCCTCTAGAAGGGCGATGTAAGGGCGGATATCAAGCTTGCGTGATTGCACCACTATCTCAATAGAGAAATCGAGGGAATTGAGGAAATCTTGGAACTGGAGAAGGATAGCATTTCGCTCATCGTCAGACTTGAGGGCAAAGTTGAGAGATGAGCAGAGGAGAATTGCTCGCATACCACCGTCTTTCAAAAGGACGATACCATCACGCACTTCCTTTATAGGGACAAAATCTTGAGTAGCGCTAGTCGCTTGAGCCATGAGATTATTATAACCTACAACCGACAACCTACTAC
>JBAQWR010000021.1:0-12760 GCA_049299015.1 Minisyncoccia bacterium
CAACTAATAAGGTCTGGGACAAGTATCGGCGCCAATTACATGGAAGCTAATGGGGCGAGCTCAAGGAAAGATTTCCAGAATAAGATATTTATTTGCAAGAAAGAGTCTCAAGAAACAAAACATTGGCTTAGAATGTTGAAGAGTTTCATGCCAGAGAAAAAAGAAGCAATCGATGTTTTGTGGAAAGAAGCCCAAGAGTTGACACTAATTTTTCAGAAGATCGGGTCTACTTTGAAGAATTAGGGATTAAACATTGAAAATTCAATGAAAATTGCAAATTGTAAAATTGAAAATTAATACCATGACAGAAGAGTTTTACCACAAAGATATATTTGGTAGCGTTGTCGACATCAATCTCGCAGAAGTTGAAGATGACGAGAAGTTGCCTTTAGATAAAAAGGGGAGAGAATTCAACATCTTTGCCCTCACTGATGCGGTAGGCGCTCGAGATAAAAAGCGCGCGTGGATTCTCTACCAAGGTGCACTGGCTGCTGGGATTTCGGCCGAAGAAGTTTTTTTCAAAATTGTGTGGCAGGTAAAGTGCCTACTCATAGCCTCCAAGACAAAAAGTGTTGCCGAGACTGACATGAAACCATTTCCATATTCGAAAGCGAAATCATTTTTAAAAAATTTTAAGACTGGTGAGCTAGAGAAACTTTCAGAAGAATTGGTCGTCGGTTATCACCAAGCTCGTCAGGGAAAGGCTGATATGGAAACATTGGTAGAAAAATTACTTCTAAGTTTGTAAGGATTGCGCTTTAAGAAGGTTTTGAAACAAGGAGACGACTGTCATCGGACCAACACCACCCGGGACGGGTGTAATAGCTCTAACCACTTTTCTGACATTTTCGAAATCTACATCGCCCACGATCTTTCTGTTTTTTGTAATATTGATGCCGATATCGACCACTATTTGATTTTTTGACACATGTTTTCTGGTAATTAACTTCGGTTTACCAACAGCCGTGATAAGTATATCGGCACGTTTTGTTTCCTCTTCCAGATTTCTAGTATTCTTGTGACACATCGTGACTGTGGCGCCTCTATTTAGTAAGGCAAGCATGGCTGGTCTACCAACCAGAGCTGATTGTCCTACGATCACAATCTTTTTGCCGACAAGTTTTATCTTATATTCTTCGAGGAGACTCAAAATACCTTTGGCTGTGGCGGGGACGAAGGCTTCGTCGTTGTCAAACAAGTGCTTGGTGTTGACCGAGGTTAAGCCATCAACATCTTTTCTAGGATCGATAGCTTCAAGCACCCTTTCTATATCAAAGTTTTTCGGTGCTGGTAATTGCACCATGATGCCGTGGACAGTCTTGTCGCGGTTAAATTTTGAAATATCAGCGATTATCCGCGACTCCTTGACGCTCGTTGGATATCTTTTGTATTCGACTAGGGCGCCAATTTTTTCACCAAATGACTTCTTGTTTCTTATATAAGTATTGGATTCGGCTAGATTGCCGATCTGGATGATAACTATCTTAGGCCTAGTTTTTGACGCACCGATTTTCTTGGAAAGTTTTTTAGCCAGCTTAAGACTGAGCTTTTTCCCATCTAAAATTCTTGCCATCGGGTGCGCCTAGCAGGGATCGAACCTGCGACCTTGTCCTTAAAAGGGACCTGCTCTACCAACTGAGCTATGGGCGCGATTCTAGAAAGATTACAACTCTTAAAGAGGAATGTCTACGGCGTAGGCTCCAGCCCCGGTGAGTAGAAGAGATAGAGAGATAGTGAAAACGAGGAGGTAGAAGACCATATCACGTTTGAGAATGTCACCAGCCTTCCATTCGATATAGAGTTCAATGCCAGAAAAGATTACGAAAACGAGAGCCACCACCTGTGTCCAAAGGCCGATTAAGAGTAGAACCCCGCCAGCAATCTGAAGCAGGGCATAAAGTGGGAGGAAGAAGTCTGCCGGTCGCAGACCGAGAGTTTCGAAGGAGGCGAGCCATCTTTCTTTCTCACTCTTGAATTTCAATAATCCAAGATCGATGAAGATAAAGCCGATAACCACCCGCAAGATAAAAGGGCCAAGCAGGGAGTACATTAGGAGATCTGGAAATGGATTAAGCATGCTTTTATGATAACATCCGGTAGTAGATTTTGACATAGCACTTCGTGCGGGCAAAGCCCAATGTCAAAATTCACTATCCGGATAACACAAAGAGGGCAACTCCTGCCGCCACAGAGACATTCAGGGACTCTTTGTGCCCAAGCATGGGTATTTCTGCTATCACATCTGACGCATCCAAAGCTTCTTTTGATACTCCGGTTACTTCATTACCAACTATGATCGCGAATTTGTCAGGCTTTGGCAGGTTTTTCAAATCTTTGGATTTCGGAGTCTGTTCTAGGGCGATAATCTGGAATCCTTCTTTTTGTAAATTGGAAATTGAAAATTTTAAATTCTTTGCCTCAATATATTCCCAAGTCACCATATCTTCTGCGCCTAGAGATACTTTGGCGAAGTCTTGGCGTTTTCTACCGAAGCGATCTAGAGGTGCTGGAGTTGTGCCAACCAAAATAATTTTTGAGACCTTAAATCCATCAGCAGTACGGAAGATCGAAGCAGTGTTTTCGACACTTCTAATATTGTCGAGTATTAAAATAGAGTTCCTGTCCTTCATTTATAAAGTTTCTGATGAATGGGGCAGAAGTGGGCGCTACGTCCGCCGACTCTCATCTTCTCAAGAACACCAGAACAACCTTTCTTGAGACATCTCGTTTTATGTTTCTGATAAGCGCGGTGATGATCTTGGAATTTACCCCTCTTGCCCTCAATGTTTCTATAGTCAGACATTGAATCTCCGCCGAAACTAATACCTTTTGCCAAAATTTCTTTGGTAGATTTAAACATCTCGCGCAAATTTTTCTCCGGAATTTTGCCAACCGCGGATAACGGGTGGACACTAGCTCGCCAGAGTATTTCATCGGAATAAATGTTGCCGATACCGGAGATAAGAGTCTGATCCATCAAGACTTGCTTGATTTTACCCCTAGATTTTTTCTGTAATTGAGAATTAAAAATTTTAAATTGGAAATTGTTGTCCAAAGGCTCTGGTCCCAGATGTTTCAAGTGCAAAGATTCTTCTAGTTCAGAAGTTTTAATTAGTGTCACCTTCGCGAACTTTCTCATATCAGAGAGGATAAGGTGCTTGCCGTTATCTAGTTTCAGATCCAAGCGGGTGAAGGGGTAATCTGGCCGATCATAGACGAAGTGCCCAGTCATTTTCATATGAACGAGGATTGTATTGTCGCCAGAGATATGAATAAGCACGTTCTTAGCTCTCCTTTCTGCTTTTAAAATCTTTTTATTCCTGACTTTCTTTTTAAAAATTTCAAAAAACTTGGGATTCTTTATATCTTCTTTGCCTTTATAAAAACGACTGTTGTAAGTTGTTTTAACGTCCACAATCTTTCTACCTTTGGACGTACTATTTATTCCATTAACTGTAGTTTGGACCTCTGGTAACTCAGGCATGTTGCGAAAGGAGTTTGAGAGCTGCTTTTACACGTTCACTTGCACCTTCTACGTCTTTCGGCACTTTCTTGAGGGCTTCGCGGGCATCACGTTCACTATAGCCAAGAGAAACAAGAGCTTCTAAAGCGTCGCCTTCGGAGCGTGAATCTACACTTCTGTCATCACTTGTGACCTTAAGCTTGTCTTTGAGCTCGAGTACAATCTTCTCGGCGTTTTTCTTACCGATTCCAGATACTCGCGTTAGATAAGTCGTATCTCCACTGGCGACAGCTTGTCGAAGCATGGCAGGGGAGGCGACGTTTAAGATACCTATGGCGCTTTTGGGCCCGATACCAGAGATGGTGATCAGAAGTTCGAAGACATCCAGAGTTTCTTTGTCCAAGAAGCCAACAAGTTCTAAGGAGGTTTCTCTTACCACTAGATGTGTCCAGAGGAAAACAGGGGAGCTCGGGCTGACTTCCAGAGCAGTTTCGGTGGTCACCAGGACTTTGTAGCCGACGCCTGCGACATCTACGATCAAACTACGGGTATCTTTGTGGCGTATGGTACCGGAGAGACAAGCGATCATAATGTTGCCATTATAATCCAAAGTCTGCTAAGATGCTCCCATGTCAATAACCAAGGGAGCCAAGAAGGCCCACAGAACATCACTTCGCAAGAGGGTGTTTAATTTGCGCCGTAAGGACAAGGTCTCTCGCTCTATCAAATCTCTCAAGAAACTGATCGCTTCCGGTAGCAAGAAAGAGGCCCTGCGCCAGATGGCCGAAGTGCAAAGCGCTCTCGACAAGGCGGTCAAAGGTAAGACTTTGAAGAAAAACACCGCCAGTCGCAAAAAATCCCGCCTTTCTAAGTTGGTCAAGAAACTCTCCTAGTGCTCTCAGTAGGAATCGAACCTACATTTTAACTTCCGCAAAGTCATGTCCTATCCATTGAACGATGAGAGCAATAACAAGGGGAATGCTAGCATACTTTATCCCCAGTTTCACTTTTTATAAAATTTTAGAGGAGTAATATTAATACTGGTATGAGGGTGGATGGCTCAACACACCCGTTGTGGCGAGAACAGCTCGCTAGAGGTTGAGCTAAAACCTAGGAGGATTGGCGATCGATGTGATTTGATGAGCTCTCGGTCATTGGGAATGGAAGGAAGGGGTGCCGCACTTGCGGCACCCCTATTTATTTTCTAGAAACCTAAATACTCAAGAATCTTTTCGACAAAGGGAAGGGAGTGGAATTCTTCAGTAAGAGTTTGAGAAAGGTTGTCATGTAGTTCGTCCACATTAACTCCTTCACCAAGCGGCACAACGATAAGAGGCATAAACATTTTCTCGGATCGGAGAATAATCTTTTGATGCGGATGGTCGGTGTCTATCCAAAATGAGTGGAGAGTGGAGTATGGGTACTGTATCCTGCCCTTGCTAACACCCTTCTCATCTACGACTATATGAAAAGTGCTTGGTGGGCGGCTGGCGAAGATTGACAAGGCGAATGTACCAACAAGGACCAAGATGCCGAAGATTATATTGCCGAAAATGACAGAGGCTATAGCTACTGATACAGAGATAATACCAACTGCCCAGAACCAGTCCGAGCTTCTTTCTTTGTGCTCATATTCGTGAGCGTCCCACTCCATTTTGAATGCTGGTCGCGCCATATAGATACAAAAATTGTACCACGATTAGTTTCTGTCGAGAGCTACTTCACCCTACTTCCAGGCACAACTTCCTCAGCAGGGTGTAGCAAGATGGGTTTACCACCATCGGCAGCAAGCATCATGCCGTAACTTATCTCTCCTCGAAGAGTTCTGGGTTCCAAGTTTGCGATCACGGGCACCTCTTTGCCAACTAGAGCACTAGGGTCCGGTGTATATTCTGCAATACCAGAAAGTATTTGACGCGGAGTCTCTTCCCCCACATCAAGGATGATCTTAAGCAACTTGTCTGAACCTTCCAGCTTTTCGGCTGAGAGTATCTTGCCGATCTTTATCTCTATCTTATTGAAGTCTTCTATGTTTATCATTTCTATTTGGTTTCCAAGCGCAGCGGAGGGGGTGAGATTCGAACTCACGGTGGGGTTGAACCCACGCCGCATTTCAAGTGCGGTGCCTTAAACCTCTCGAGCCACCCCTCCGCTGCGCTAAGAAAGAATTTGTTTTAATAATTCTCTACCCCGCCCAGATTTCAAGAACAATTCTCTTTTCCGGGCATCGGCATAATTATTATACATTTCAGCATGAACCAACTTCCAAGGTATTCCTGATTTTGTAGATTGTACCTTTCCCGTATTGTGAGCAGTTATTCTTACTGATGGCTCGTTTTCTCTCGATGAGCCAGTATAGAGCTTACCAAGAAGTTTATTTTCTATAACATAAATGCATGCCATTTTTTTGAACCTCTTCCGCCATCCGGATTGGCGGACCCGCCAGCCCAGTGGCGGGCGGCCACCCCTCCAACTTACCCACTTTACTCGACTTTCTCTATGACCTCAACTCGGGAGCCTTTAGACACTACGAAGAGATAAATAATCTCGAGTATCCCAAGGGTGTTTATAAGTAGAATAGCGATAAACCAATATTTCTGTCTTAGCCCAGAAGATTTCCATAGAGCCAGACCCTTCCAAATTAACGACCAAATCAATGCCACCACAATGATCAGTGGATTTACGTCTGCTAGACCAGCAAGGAGTTTTATAGATCCCATATCCATGTCTTAATTATACTATAATTGTCATATGAAGTTAATGGCCATAGATTATGGTGAGAAGCGTGTCGGTATCGCCTCTACCGATGAGACTGGCTACTTCGCACTGCCTCGCACAGTCTTTACCAATGACAAAACTCTTTTAGCAAACGTATTAAAATTTAAAGAAGAAAATAAGATAGACAAGGTTGTCTTGGGGGAGTCAAAAGATTTTAAGGGTAACGCCAATCCAATTCAGACGAAGATTCATGATTTTAAAAATGAGTTAGAAGAATTGGGTATAGAGGCAGTATTTCATCCAGAAATTATGACCACAGTGGAAGCCAGACACGTTCAAGGACAGACAGAGATGACTGATGCTTCGGCCGCTGCACTTATTCTCAAGAGTTTCCTCGATACGGTGTATAATAAAGGCGCATGACCGCATTTCCAAGACAAAAGACCTTTCTCGATCTTTTCCCAGCGCCAGAATTTCTCCGGCTCTCCAACGTCGGTGTGGTCATAAGTGACGAAGATATAAAGTTTGCGGAATTGCGACGAGAAATTTTCAGGAGCGGGTTTAAATTGGTTCACTCTGGCAGAGTCCCTATTCATCAAGGCGCAATCGAGTCTGGATCGATAAATAATACTGAAGAACTAACTTCAATTTTGAAAAAACTTTCTTTGAGCCACAACACACGTTTTATCATGGCGACTCTACCAGAAGAGAGGGCTTATCTTTTCACCACAAGCATTGACCGAGTACCGGCTGAAGGGCTCAGAGATGCCGTGGCCTTCATCATTGAAGAGAATGTCCCTGTTTCTCTAGTAGAATCGGTTTTTGATTTTGAAATAATCGATGAAGATGCGAACAGGAGTAAGATCAAATTGGCCGTCTCCGTCTTACCAAGAAGTTTGGTCAGCTCTTATATCGAACTTTTCGAGTCTGCTGGTATTACCCCAATATCATTTGATCTCGAATCTCAAGCTATTGCTAGAGCAGTGATTCATCGTGGTGATAAGCGTCCACACCTCATCGTCAATCTCTCATCCAAGAAGACTGGTTTCTATGTTGTCGAAGATGAGGTGGTGCAATTTAGTACCACGCCTGCATATGGTGTCGGTGAGGACGGCTCATATCCAAATTTGAGCGACCTAAAGGCAGAAATGCGCAAAGTGCTGGCTTTCTGGAATGCTCGCACCGATCCGAGTAATTTGGAGAGGAAGATTGGTAAGGTGATCTTATGTGGTCAGGGGGCCAACAAGAGCGATTTTGTCGAGAAGCTTATGGATGGAGGTGGCGTCAAGTTTGCATTGGCCGATGTCTGGCTCAACATCACCCCCTCTCGTAATCATGTCCCGGCTATCCCTTTCGAGAAGTCTCTTGAATATGCTTCTGCGATAGGTCTAGTCTTACCCAACAAGAGATAAGATATGTTCAAACTACTTACAGAAGAAGAAAGGCAAAAGGTGGTGCGAGAATACGTCATACATCGAGCGGTTGTCATACTTTCTGTATTTGTCGTAGTGCTCGCCGCTAGCTTGATAGGGATCTTGCCATCGTATCTTCTATCAAACGCTCGCAAGAGTGATGTACTTGAGCGGACGAGGATTATGGGTATTTCTCGACAAAATGGAGATACATCAGATCTAGAGACCTGGCTCAGCAAAATCAACTATAAACTCAAAATACTTTCGCCCGGACTAGATGTAGACAGACCATCAGATTTTATCGACAAAGTTCTAGAAGAAAAGCTCGGGGGTATAAGTGTCAACGGCCTATCTTGGTCCAAGGAGGGAGGCGAAGTCACTTTATCTATCAGTGGAATGGCTACTGATCGCCAGACTCTGATCAATTTCCAAGATCGTATAGAGAACTCCGAATATTTCTCAAAGGCTACACTGCCGATATCTAATTTGGCCAAGGATAGAGATATCGACTTCCAGATTAAATTTTCCCAATGAACATGAGTCACTCAAAGTCACTACTGGTAATACTCTCACTTATGTCGGTCGTTCTTTTGACTGTGCTGGTCTTGGGTGTCTATGACATAAAGCTCAAGAACAAAGAAACGTCCGAACTTCTCAATCTGGCTGACAACGCCGCAGAACTAGAGATCTTGGTCCAATCTATAAGAGCGATTCAGAGTGAGGCGGGCAAAGATCTGGCCACTTTCGACAGCCTCGTTCTCTCTGAGAGTAAGCTAGTGCCTCTCATCGAGAGTATTGAGGGCGTGGGTCGGGCAGTAGGTCTTGATGTCGAGATAGTTTCTGTAGGTGAGAATGAAGATCCGGGAGCGAGCTTCGCACAAATAGTTCGTATTGTAGTAGAGACTCGAGGCTCTTGGGCCTCGAGTCTCTCATTCCTACGTGCAGTCGAAAGTCTACCAAACCGCGTTATTGTAGATGAGACCACTCTATCTAAACAGGAGGATGGTTGGAACTCTAGGATTGTCTTATCACTCTATTCATTTGATTAGCCATGGAAAATTTACAAACATCTTTTAAAAAAGTTAATTGGAAGGTCAGTGGTAGACTTTTCGGTTTTGGCACTAGCCCGGAAGCTGACTGGAAAATTATCTTTGTTTCTGGCCTTACATTTGCACTACTCCTCATCGTCTTAAGCATCTTTATGTTTATCAAGATCGATAAGGGAGAGATTTTTGTAGTGGAGAAGATAGAGGGAGAGAATGAAAAAACTCTAGACATCGCTCGTCTTCAAGAGACTGTTTCTTATTATCAAAACAAGGCACTCGAGTTTGAGAGGATAAAGGCGGCAAAAGTTTCAGCCGTTGACCCTTCGTTATAGTGTGTCCCCGGCAGGAATCGAACCTGCATCAAAGCCTTAGAAGAGCTCTACTTTATCCATTAAGCTACGGGGACGACAAGAATACTCTCTAAAATTATCAGTATGGTGCCTAAGTAGCAAGTCTTTTTATAGCGTTGGAAACCGCCAATACTACTCGTTTATCGAAGGGATCTGGGATGATTTTGTTTGCGGTTGGTTTCTTAACTACTCTTGCTAGTGCTTCAGCAGCAGCGATTTTCATCTTGTCGGTGATTTGAGAGGTGCGGGATTCTATCGCGCCTTTGAATATCCCGGGGAAAGCGAGGACGTTGTTGATCTGATTGGGGAAGTCGGAGCGGCCGGAGGCGACGACGGCCGCTCCTCCTTTGCGAGCCTCATCAGGCATGATTTCTGGTGTGGGGTTAGCCATGGCAAAGACAATCGCTTTTTTTGCCATCGTTTTTATGTCAGCAGCCTTGAGCAAATTACTTTTGGAAACTCCGATGAAGATGTCGGCCCCTTTGAGAGCATCAAAAAGTGTGCCAGAAATATTTTTCTTGTTGGTAATTTTGAGGATCTCTTTTTTGACTGGAGTTAAATCATGGCGCTTCCTACTTACAATGCCTTGGCTATCACAGACGACGATCTGACTTAACCCGTAGAGGTAAAGTAATTTAGCAATGGCGATGCCGGCTGCTCCCGCGCCGTTTATAACCACTCGGACCATTCCTTTTTTCTTCCCGACAATTTTGAGCGCATTAATGAGCCCTGCCAAAACCACAACCGCTGTGCCATGTTGGTCGTCGTGCATCACGGGTATTGCTAATTCTTTTTTCAAACGCGTTTCAATTTCAAAACAACGTGGAGCGGAGATATCTTCCAAGTTGATACCGCCGAAAGTGGGGGCAATGGCTTTGACCGCTGCTACTATCTCATCTGGGTCTTGGGTAGCAAGTACGATAGGGAAGGCGTCTATACCAGCGAAGCGTTTGAAGAGCGCGGCCTTGCCTTCCATGATAGGCAAGGATGCTTCTGGGCCGATGTTACCGAGGCCGAGGACGGCGGAGCCATCGGAGACTATGGCTACAGCATTTTTGGTCGAAGTCATGTCGTAGGCCAGCTTCTTATTTTTTGCGATCGCAAGCGCTGGTCCAGCTACGCCTGGTGTGTAGGCGACTGAAAGATCCTCACGATTCTCAATAGGTAATTTTGAAACCACTTCAATTTTCCCACGCACTCTCTTGTGAATCTGGATGCTTAGTTTCTGATAATCTTTTTTCATAGGTTTTCATCGTACCGCAATGAATAAGAAAAGCCCAGCGCACAAAGGCGCTGGACTGTCCACTGACCTGGTGGCGGTTTTGGTCGTTTTCAAGAGACGATCGTAGTAGATTCGACGAGACCCACGATCTTGATCTGTCGGTAATTGTCGTCGAGATCACAGAAGATTGTCTTGCCGATTTGGCACGGATCGCGCTCCTCCTCAATTTTGAATCTGATATCGTGTGCGCCATCGCGGTGGAGCGTCACATGCAAACCTTCGAGAGTGATACCAAGAAGTTTGCCAGTCGTTTTCTCACCCAAGATGTCATTGCGGAATTCCACATCCTTCCCGACAAGATCTTGGCGGTCGGCAAGAGCCCGCCAGCCTTCTAGGGCGGACTGTACATGCTTATTCATTTGAAACCTCCGAGACCAAGAATATATTTTAAAAATCCAAAGTCAAATGCTTAGACCTTGTGAGCACGAGAGGACTTGAACCTCCACGCCTTGCGGCATACGCACCTGAAGCGTACGTGTCTGCCATTTCACCACGTGCTCAGATTTTCAATTATAACCTAGTGCGGGATGGAGGGCTCGAACCCCCGACCGTTCGCGTGTAAAGCGACTGCTCTACCAACTGAGCTAATCCCGCGCCACTTATTTATACACCAAATTAGAATAATCTCAATTATAGACTGGTACCGCCTATACTAGGTATGTTATACTTTACTTATGAAAGTAAAAGAAAGAGAGCACGCTAGGGCTTTACGAAAAGAAGGCAAATCAATGAATCAGATTATTTCAGAAACAGGATATTCAAAAGCGAGTGTTAGTTTTTGGACCCGCGATATTTTACTTACAGAAGATCAACGCAATAAGATTTCTCAGCGAGGTAGAAGTATGGAATCTATCGAGCGTCGTAGAGCAAGTCGAAATCTCAATATCTCAAAGAAAAGAAAAACAATAATCGACTCTGCTAAAAAAGATTTTTCTAATTTGACTGCAAAGGAACTAAAGTTGATAGGAGCTATGATTTACTGGGGTGAGGGGCGTAAAGCAGGTAACTGGTCTGTTAGTTTGGCAAATAGTGACCCAGTGATCATAAGAGTAATGATGAAATTTTTTCGAGAAGTATGTAATGTCCCAGAAGCAAAGTTCCGTGCCCACATACATACCTTTGAAGGAGCTCCTGTGCGTAAAATCGAGAAGTATTGGGCTCAAATATCCGGTGTCCCTACTAATCAGTTTTATAAGACTTATACTAAACCTAGTAAAGCAAGTTTACAAAAGAGAAACACGTTGCCGTACGGTACTTTAGATGTTTATGTGCATGATACGAAGTTATTTCTAACTATAAAAGGCTGGATTGAAAGAATTGGTGAAATTCTTTTGGCCTAATAGTCGTTATTACAATGACTGATCTCTCAAAAAACATTCTCTACGAAGACACGGACATTGTTGTAATAAATAAACCAGCCGGGCTTGTAGTGCACCCGGACGGACGCACCGAGGAGCCTAGTGTTTCTGAATGGTTTGCTGGAGCATATCCAGATTCCAAAGATGTTGGAGAATCTATAGAGAAGACAAGTGGGGAGATTATAGAAAGGGCGGGGGTAGTGCACAGGATAGACCGAGAGACCTCGGGGATACTACTTCTAGCGAAAACCAAAGAAGGCCACGCTGTTTTAAAAGAACAATTTCAAAACAGAGAGATTGATAAAATTTATCATTTATTTGTACATGGCAATGTCAAAGATGATCACGGCACTATCAATCTGCCGATCGGTCGAAGTGCATCAAACTTCCGCAAAAGATCGGCACAAAGAGGGGCGAAAGGGGGGATGCGAGAAGCATTAACATATTTCCAAGTACTGAAACGTTCCGAAGATAAGAGTTTTACTTTCATTGAAGCCAAACCGAAGACAGGCAGGACTCACCAGATCCGAGTGCACTTCCAAGCTCTTCATCACCCAGTTATCGCAGACAATTTGTATGCTGGTAAAAAGCCCAAGCTTCTAGGTTTCGAGCGCCTGGCTCTCCATGCTCGGGCCATCACTTTCAAGACTGTCGAAGGCAAAAAAGTTACTATCGAGGCGCCGTATCCAGAGGATTTCAAAAACGCTATAAAAAGCCTTATCTAGAGCCTTAAATTTGGGTATCAGAAAGTCCTTGACTTTTAAACTTACTTGTGCTATTATTAAAACAGGAGGTGCCAAATGGCACAATCGTGTTCTCGGACTGCCAAAGTCCTGCAGTTTCTCGGAATCATGCTCAATTGCGGGCTGCTCACCATCTTCGGTCTCTGGCCGATGGCTGTGGCAGTCGGAGTGATCACCATTCCGGCTGGTATCGCCGCCTGTTTCGATTAGGAGTAGGCGACGCGTCCAGCAAGGGCGGGAGTGTACTCGTTACACCTCGCCCTTTCTGTTTGTCATAATTCAACCAGTGTGTTAGATTACACTCCTAATGAATAGAGTAATTAGTCCAGTAAATATTGAAGAGAGGCAGAAACTTGACCTAAGGTCGGGCGATACTGTGCGTGTCTGG
>JBAQWR010000022.1:0-15835 GCA_049299015.1 Minisyncoccia bacterium
TGGACTCTATGGATCTTGAGCGTGAGCGCGGGATCACGATCAAGATGCAACCTGTGCGAATGAAATACGGGGAACATATTTTGAACTTGATAGACACACCTGGGCACATCGATTTTTCTTACGAAGTCTCACGTGCTCTCGGGGCAGTAGAAGGCTCGATACTATTAGTAGATGCTACGCAGGGTGTCCAGGCCCAGACGCTGACCACTCTTGGTATGGCGGAGTCTCTAGGGCTCAAGATTATCCCTGTTGTGTCGAAGATAGATTCTCCACTGGCTCGTATCGAAGAGGTGCGGGAGGAGATCGTTAAACTTCTGGAAGTAGAGAAAGATGAGATCCTCCTAGTTTCCGGTAAGACCGGCGAAGGTGTAGATAATTTACTTCAAGAAATAGTGAGGAGAATTCCTGGACCTAAGAAATCTCCGGACGATGGGTTCCGGGCTCTTATATTTGATTTCAAGTACTCAAATCACCGCGGAGTCATAGTCTTCATCCGCGTTTTCTCTGGCGGGGTTAAAAAGGGAGACAAGCTCAAATTTAAGGTGGCGGGCAAGGAATTTCAGTCTCTTGAGGTGGGGATTTTCTCTCCAGAAGAAAAGGAAGTCTCGAATCTTGTGGCAGGAGAGATCGGCTACATTGTCACAGGGATCAAAGAGCCTGGCATAGCCTCTGTTGGAGACACTGTCGCTTCGGCTTCTGATACCAGTCCGGCTTTGGAGGGATACGCCAAACCACATCCTGTGGTTTGGGCTTCTGTCTATCCAGAGAATCAAGATCACTTCACAGCCTTGAAACAGGCGCTCTCTAAGTTAAGATTGTCTGATTCAGCCTTTTCGTTTGAAGAAGAATCTTCCGGAGTTCTTGGTAGGGGATTTAGAGCTGGGTTTCTAGGCATGCTTCATCTTGAGATCATCACCGAGAGATTGAGACGTGAGTTCAATTTGCCTCTGGTTATAACTCTGCCTAGTATTACCTATAGAATTGTTTATAAAAATGGCAAGGAAGAAAATGTCTATACACCATCTTTTTTCCCAGAAGATCATCTTATCGAATCTGTTCAAGAGCCATGGGTGAAGGCGACTATCATCGTCCCACCCAATTTTATCAGTCAGGTTATACAACTTCTGTATGAATTCGAAGCAGAGTTGGGGGAGACAGAGAGTTTTGGCGACTCACGCACCTCGCTTTCTTTTGAAATGCCTCTGAGAGAACTCATGAGAGGGTTCTTCGATAGGCTCAAAGGTGCTACCTCTGGTTTCGGCTCCATTTCCTACTTTATAGTGGGGGAGAGATTGGCTGATGTGACTCGTCTTGATATATTGATTGCCGATGAAGTGGTGCCCGCTTTCGCCAAGGTGATATCCAAGAGGCAGGTCGAGACAGAGTCAGAATTAGATGTGGATAAATTGGCCTCCGTCTTACCTAGACAGATGTTTACTCTCAAGATTCAAGCCAGAGCCCTTGGTCGTATCATCGCCTCACGCACTCTCTCTGGTATGAAGAAAGATGTTACCCAGCATATGTATGGAGGAGATATTACTCGCAAGATGAAACTCCGCGAGAAGCAGAAAAAGGGCAAGAAGAAGATGAAAGAGCGCGGGAAGGTGAATATCCCTCAAGACGTTTTCCTCAAGATGATCCGCAGGGGCTAGGCTAGTTTAAATTACTGAAAGAAAGGCGAGTATAGGAGGACCATACTAACGATAATAAGGATGGAGAGAACCATCCAGGCCACCTTAACCTTCTTCCTGTGTCTTCGGTCGAATAGCATTTCTAGTATAATATCATAATTCATATCATGAAGGAACTTCAGAGAAAACAGAGAATTAGGCGCATGTTGTACTCCGTCCCTTCGCTTATCGTGCTTCTTATCATTACCTTTTTTATGGCTAGAGGGGTGGTGAGGGTGGTGGCGAAGGCTCGTGAGAGCGCACGACAGGCAATGATCTTGGAAGAGAAAGCGGTTAGCTTGGCGACTCGGGAAGAGGAGCTTAATAAGGATATTGCCCGTCTTCAAACTGAAGATGGGGTGAAGGATGAAATAAGGGAGAAGTTTAGCGTCACCGAAGAAGGCGAACATGTGGCCATAGTGGTCGACGATAGAAGGGTTTCCACCTCGACCGACACCTCCACTTGGCCTTGGTATAAGAGGCTGTGGAATGCTATAATCGGTGGCGAATGAATCCTAAAAAAGTAGAAATTTTCTCAACTGCGAGTTGTCACTTCTGCCATATGGCTAAGGAGTTTTTCACAGCGAGCAATGTCCCATTTATAGATTATAACGTCGGTACTGATACGACCAAGAGAGCTGAAATGATAGAGAAGAGTGGTCAGATGGGCGTGCCGGTGATTATAATAGACGACAAGGATGTGGTTATCGGCTTCGACAAAAATACTCTAATAAAATTGCTCGGTATCACTGCGTAAAGTGTGCCTAGGGCCGGTCTCGAACCGGCGACCTCTTCCTCTTCAGGGAAGCGCTACTACCAACTGAGCTACCTAGGCATGTTATTACTTGCTTATCTTACTAAAAATATCAGTTTCTGCAATGCTAATTTAGCTGGTAGAACTTAGTACGCTATACTGTAATATATGGAAATTTGTAAGTTGTGTCACAACAAGTTTAAAGATTACCAACTTAGAGGAAGAAGTAGGTGTGGCTCATGTAATACAAAGATAAGAAGGTTTAGAGCAAAATCCGCTGCAATCATGTATTTAGGCGGCAAGTGCGAGAAATGTGGTTGGCGCGGCAATCAAGCTGCCATGCAGTTCCATCACAAAGATTCTAAGGAGAAGGATTTTATGATTGGTAATGTGGCAAACAAAAGCTGGGATTCTATAAAAAATGAGATGCAAAAATGCATTCTACTCTGTGCAAATTGTCATGCGATTGAACATAGTACGAAAAATGGAGAGCAATTTCTTAAAGAAGCTCAAAACTATAAAGGTAGAACTCTGAAATTCTAAATAAAACTAAACGTACCTGCTAGTGAATCAATGTAAGGTTGTATAAGATAATAAGCTCCCACAGCAGATCCTATAATGAATAACCAATAAATAATTCTCATAATATGACCAAGACGCATGGATCGTTGCATCGAATGTAAAATCTTATTATTCTCTTCTGATAGCTTCAATGTACGTTCTAAGAGCACTTTTTCTTCGGGATTCATAGGCGAAAATTGTAGCAAAAATATCGGTTTTTTTCAAATTTCGCTTGTGCTGAGCGGGTCGAAGTATGTTATATTCTCAGTCACGCTGCCGTAGTTCAATGGATAGAACGAGAAGTTCCTAATTTCTAGATGCAGGTCCGATTCCTGCCGGTGGCACCCTAATAAAACTCATCTAGTTTCCTTTGACTCTTAGTCTAGTCTCGCGGTTTTTGTCGAGTTTTGGTAAGTGGAGGATGAGCATGCCGTATTTCTCGACAGCTTCTGCTCCATCTACATCTATCTCTTCTGGTAACGCGATAGTGCGGGCAAATGATCCCCAGTAGAGTTCGCGGTGGAAATATTCTTCGCCTGAGACCGTTCTCTCCTCACTTCTTTTCCCACGTATAGTGACTAGATCTCTGGTGATAGAGACATCGAGATCGTCCGGCTTGACCCCTGCTACCATAGTTTTGATGATGATTTCTGTCGGTGTTTGGTAGACATCTACAGTCAACTGAGCTTCCTCATCACTCTCCTCGAATATGCTTGGTTTTTTGTTATTTATCTCCGGAACGTCTGGTGTTTCTGAAAAGTCCTTGTCCTCATCCAGTCGAACTGCTCCCGTGAGTCTCTCGAAAAAAGATCTTTTATTTTGCATTTGCATGATGGTTTAATTATATCTCTTTCCTCTTATCGCACAATAGTCTTTGCCTTCTCAAACGCCAAGAGGAGGAAGACCACACCTACCCAGACTAGAGCGAAGGCAATCATGGCGCCATGGTTACTCCATTGGACAATAGCTAGATTGAAACCAGTGTGGAAAATAATGGCAAGTAGCAAGGCGACGATGAAGGATGCGGCACGTTTCTTCTTCGATTTATAAAATGAGAATGCCAGAGAGACTCCGATAATTCCGCTAGAAACTACGTGCAAGAGACTTGCCCCGATGAAGCGCAGGTTGCCAGTGATAACACCTCGCATGATGTCCTCTCCGATAAGTGGTCCGATGATAAAGAGAGCATTTTCCAATGCTACGAATCCGAGAGCGGCCGTGATCATATATATGATGGGGTCTATAGGTTCGTTATCGTCTTTCGTCCTCAGACCTCCAGTGTAAGCGGCACCGAGTTTGAAGACTTCTTCCAAGATGACCCAGAGGAGTAAGGCAAGTATTGTCATGCCAGGGAAAAATGTTTCCACCGCCTTCTGAAATGGCAGGACGAAGATGACCGCGCTCATACCGAAGAGAAATGTTTCCAATATAAGACCACGGGGTTCTGGGTGTTTGGAATCTTCGTGGAGCCAGAAGGCAAGCCAGATGAGGGCCGGCAATATACCAGCAAGTAAGGCATATATAACTGTCTCGGTGTCTATCATATAGGCCAAGGCTCTATCATCAACAAATTCTTTTTATTCATCTCCCCCCAAATCTCCTCAGTGATAAATGGCATAAATGGGTGCAGGAGTTTGAGTGAGTTCTCAAGAATATAATACAAGGTTTCGGCGCGTTCTGGACGTTTCTTACTCTCTTCTAGAATCTCGTCAGCGAAGCGGTGCCAGACGTAAGCATAAATTTTCTCCGCGGCCAGATAGAAGCGATAGCTCTCCATATCATCCGTAATATCTTTGGCTAGAGCATCGAACTCGTCTTTAAGAGCTGTATCCACCTCGCCACTTCTCTCTTGTAAAAGCACGAAGCGCGTGATGTTCCAGACCTTATTAGCGAAGTTTTTGTAGCCCTTGACCTTGCTCTCATCAAATTTGATGTCGTTACCTATGGCTGTGCCTACGAGTAGTCCCATGCGTAAAGCGTCTGCTCCATATTTGTCTATTATTTCTATAGGATCAACTCCGTTTCCATCTGATTTACTAAACTTGCGACCCGATTTGTCTCTCACTAACCCGTGTATCATCACAGTTTTAAAAGGTACCTGCCCAAGATGAAAGCCACTCATAAGAATCATCCGTGAGATCCAGAGATTAAGGATTTCGTATGCCGGAGACATAAATGAAGTAGGATGGAATCTTTCTAAATCCTCCGTTTTATCGGGCCAACCTAAAGTAGAAAAGGTCCACAGAGCTGAAGAGAACCAAGTGTCCAGAACATCTTCCTCCTGTTTCCACCCATCTTCTTTTGGTGCTATAAGGTCACAATAGATTTCATCATCTTTGTACCAAATAGGAATACGGTGCCCAAACCAAATCTGTCTGGATATACACCAATCTCTAAGGTTGTCTATCCAATGAAAATAGGATTTTCTAAAACCTTCCTGAGACATATCAATCGCGCCACTTTCAACGCTCTGGCGCATAATCTCTTTAAGACTGGTTTCAGAGCCACTTTCGATCCCTGGAATTTCAGAATGCTTGATTGGGAATTTTTTATTTACGTCTATCCACCACTGTAGTTTCGGTAATGGTTCAACTATCGCTCCAGTTCTTTCAGAGAGAGAAATGTTTTGTTTGACGTCCTCCTCCTTTTCCAATAACCCTTCTGTTCGGAGCCACTCAACAACCGTTTCTCGTGCCTCTAAAGTTTTTTTACCATGGAGTTGCCCGTCAACAGTCATTTTGGCGTACTCATTAATAACTTGTGGTCGAGGGAGATTGTATTTATCGGCTATCTCCCAGTCTGCATGACTATGAGCTGGGGTGACACCAAGAGCGCCAGTTCCAAACTCCTTCTCAACAGAAGAATCGGAAACTATTTTTATATTGATTGGTACATCACAAAAGGTTGCGCTGTATTCTTTACCT
This sequence comes from Minisyncoccia bacterium, assembly GCA_049299015.1. Classification (GTDB taxonomy): domain Bacteria; phylum Patescibacteriota; class Minisyncoccia; order Phycocordibacterales; family Zambryskibacteraceae; genus UBA5004. Next base: position 5,910 of record JBAQWR010000022.1, read on the forward strand.
ATAAATGCCTTGTATCGGTCATCATCTGGGTGTACTGCTACTGCCGTATCTCCAACTTTAGTCTCGGGGCGAGTGGTGGAGATAGAGATGGGGAAGTCTTTGGAGTATTTAAATGTATACAATTTGGCATCGCGCTCCTCATGCATTACTTCATCATCCGATATTGTCGTCTGACCTTTTGGATCCCAATTCACAATACGATTTCCCCTATAAATCAAACCAACATCGTACATACGTTTAAAAGCAGTAAAAACTGCCCTGTTCCTCTCTGTGTCTAATGTGTATGCGTATCGGCTCCAATCGAGGGATGCACCTAGTTTACGTATCTGATTCAAAATCGTACCCTCACTATTTTTTGCAAATTCTGATACTTGTCGTACCAACTCTTCCCGTCCAAGATCGTGGCGTGTTTTACCATCTTCTTTTTGTATATTCTTCTCAACCCTAGCTTGAGTCGCAATGGCAGCAGAGTCAGTGCCTGGGATCCAGAGAGCCTTCTTTCCTCTCATGCGTTGGTAACGAATAACTGTATCTTGGAGAGTATCTTCATAAGCATGTCCAATATGAAGCACACCGGTTACGTTTGGGGGAGGTAATACAAGAGAAAATACTTCTCCGTGTCTTTCAGGTAGATTATCGGGGTTGAAGAAGCCACTTTTCTCCCAGAGTTTGTATATTCGACCCTCTGTTTCCTTCGGGTTATAGGGTGTAATAAACTTACTATCCATACGGCACTTATAATAACATGTCTAACTGGCTGGTTGTAGGCATGATAAAGGACAAAACTAACAGAGGTATCAAGAGAGTTAGCCGGTCTTAAAAGCCAGTCCAATTTAAGTCTAGAAACTAAATGTCTTTAAGAAAATAGAGAGATTTAATTAAAGGACAATAAATATTAAAAGGACAAAAGATTATTATATGTTGGTAATACTAGTTATTATCGATATTGTCTAAATCTTGATAGCGCTTGACAATTTCTTTTAAAAGTGGAGAATCGTGGATGTTAACTTAAACACCGAAATGACCGCCTCATCAAGCATAAAAAAGACTAACCGCCTAAAGCTCTCTGGCTTTGTGGGCGTTTTCCTGCTCATTTTTGTATTTGGTATCGCCTATGACTACAGTTTAGTCACAGTCAAGAACGTGTATGCCCAGGAGCAGCAACCAGATAACAACAATAATCACAAACTAGCAGTTAGAAAGGTTGTTGTGGGTAGCGATGCAGATCCGTCAGTTTTCTCCTTCTCTGTAAACGGCGGAGATGCTATTCCATTTGAATCAGACGGATTAAATAAGCTGTTTTTAACTGAAAATATTAATACAATTGTGGAGAGTCCTATTCCAGACAACTACACAGTTACCTATGATAACTGCACCAACGTTCTAACCGATGGCTGGGGACAAGAGGGCTACGTTCCTCCTACTTGTACCATAACTAATACCTTTGTTCCTCCTACGCCCACACCACAGACAGCAACCATTATTGCAGAAAAGATCGTCTGCCCGACCGAAGACCTTCTTCCAAACTGGGGAAACAGCGGCCCAGACATAACCTCTACTACCGCAAGCGCTTTCATAGCTGCTCACCCTAGCTGCCACTTAGAACCTTGGACTTTTGAATGGTCACCAAACATTTCAGACCTCTACTTCTCAAATCCAGGAGACCATGTAGGAGTGGCTGGCGGAGTTTGGACTCCTTTTACATCTAGCGTTACAGTTCCAAGTGGAGCTCGACTATGGGTACGTGAACAATTTAATGATGATTACATTCATTTCACCGGCGACAATACTACTCAAAACGTATCTGCTGAACTTTACTGCAGTAACGATGTAGTACATTACGATAACTATGATTATGTTGATCCAGTTGTTGCAGGCCAAACTTACCACTGCGTCGGGTTCAATGTCTTGAAGGTAACTCCTCCTGCTCCTCCACAATGTGACGATGGTATAGATAACGATGGCGATGGATTCATCGACTACCCAGCTGATCCTGGTTGTACCAGTCCAGACGATAACACCGAATCTCCAAACCCTACAGTTCCTCCAACAACTGCAACCATCTCCGCCAAAAAGATTGTTTGTGATAGCGAATCAGAACTTCCGAATTGGGGACTGGGTGGACCGAACATCACTTCTACTACAACTTCTACTTTCTTAAATACTCATCCAAATTGTCATCTAGAATCTTGGACTTTCGAATGGGCAACAAGTACTGCAGCTAATCCAGGCAACCAAGTAGGAGATGCTAATGGATGGACTTCCTTCACATCTACCACAACAGTTCCAGCCGGAGCACGAATATGGGTACGTGAACAATTTAATAACGATTACATTTCATTTAATGGAGATGGTAATACTTCGAATGTCTCTGCTGAACTTTACTGTCACAACGATGTGCTCAACTACGACAACTACGACTTCATTGACCCTGTAGTAGTCGGCCAGACTTACCACTGTGTAGGGTTCAATGTGTTGAAAGTAACTCCTCCTACTCCTCCACAATGTGATGACGGTATAGATAACGATGGCGATGGATTTATCGACTACCCAGCTGACCCTGGTTGTACAAGTGAGGATGACAATACAGAATCTCCAAATCCAGGCAATCCTCCAGCTCTAACTGTATCTCTATCTGCCAACCCAACCTCGATCACTCAAGGAGCATCCTCGACTCTCTCTTGGACATCAACCAATACTAATATCTGCAATGCCGGCTGGACTACTGCTACTTCAACTTCCGGCACACAATCAGTATCTCCAACTGCTACCACCACCTACTCCATCACTTGCGGTAATGGCAATGCTACAAGCACAGCAACGACTACTGTAAATGTTGTTGTCTCTCCTCCATCTCCTCCACAATGTGACGATGGTATAGATAACGATGGCGATGGATTCATTGATCATCCAGCTGATCCAGGTTGCACCAACGAAGATGACAACACAGAGGCTCCTAATCCTGGGAATCCACCTACACCACCCACAGTTTCGGTGTCTCTCTCTGCCAATCCAACCTCTGTCACTCAAGGACAATCTTCTCTACTTTCTTGGAATTCAACCAATACCAATATTTGTAACGCCACTTGGACTACAGCCACTTCTACATTAGGGACACAATCCGTAACACCAGCTACAACTACTGCCTACTCCATCACTTGTGGCAATGGCAATGCTACCAGTACTGCTACTACGACTGTGACTGTGACTATCCCTAACGGGCCAACTCCAGTAACAGTTTCTCTTTCAGCCAACCCAACTTCGATCACTGTAGGTAATTCTTCCCTTCTCTCCTGGACTTCCAACAACACCAATATTTGCGGCGCCACTTGGACTGTCGCTACTTCGACATCAGGGACACAATCCGTAAGTCCTACTGTCACCACTGACTACTCCATAACTTGCGGTAATGGTACTGCTTCGAGCACTGCCACTACTACGATTAGCGTTACTCCGGTTACTACAGGTGGAGGCGGTGGAGGTGGTGGTGGAGGTGGTGGTGGAGGTGGTGGCAGTAGCCGATCAGGTGGAAGCTCTCGACCAGCAGGCACAGTCCTTGGTGCTACCACAGTACCTACTGAATGTTTCTATCTAAGAGATTATCTAAGGATAGATTTCAACAATGATCCAGTAGAAGTCTTCAAGCTACAGTCATTTCTAAGAAATTTTGAAGGACATAATAATCTTGCTATGACAGGTGTCTTTGATCAGGCTACTCTAAATGCGGTGAATCAGTTCCAAATGAAGTATTTCGGAGATATCCTTGAGCCTTGGGGACACACTGGTCCTACTGGATATGTCTACATACTTACGAAGAAGAAAATAAATGAGATATATTGTCAGCGCGTTTTCCCTCTCACTCAGGCTCAATTAAATGAAATAGTCGCCTTCAGAGCTTTCCTTCAAGGCTTGCAGTCTCAAGGCATTGACGTATCGCTCCCACCAGCTCCTCCGGTTATTCCGTCTACTCCGATAGTACCAACGGTATCTATGCCAGAAGTAGGGGAAGCGGAGGAGGAATCACACGATGAAGGACAAGTTCTCGGCTTAGCTGGGGCAATATTCGCGATGCCGGATAATCTATTGGACACAGCAAAATGTCTTTATGAATGGATCCTTATACTAGTTGTCCTTTATGTCCTAGGAAATGTCCTTAAGAATGTCTTTTATAAGGATCTTCCAGAAAACAATCGAAAGAGATTCCTTACCAAGTGGGTCACTATGGATGTGGGGATAACTCTCGCTATCATCGTCGCGTACCTCATGGAATGGTGGTGTGTCATCTTGCCACTTCTCGTAGCTCTCATACTCTCACTCATCTGGACACTGACTTACTCTAATCATAACTCTGTAAGAGCTTCTGCTAAGTCGTGGTATCTAGTAAGTTCTGCTAGGCTCAAGACTATTCTAAGGAGAGAATCTGATAAAAAGACGGTAGATACTATTCTCAAAGAATTAGAATCTTCAAAAGCATCTTTGCCAGTAGTAGAGCCTAAGAAGTAAGCGATAGATTGCCGGAAGCGGTTATCGAAGCCTCTTTATCCAAAATCTCTGGTCTAAGTTTTATATTTATGTAGGCGGCTACGCCTATCATGATGGCGTTGTCGGAGCTCAAGAGCTTGGTGGGCATACAGAGGCTAATCTCAGGGAATTCAGTCATAAGTTTATCTAATTCTTGAGTGAGGTGAGTATTGGCCGAGACGCCGCCGGCGACTATAAGGGTTTTTATATCGTTTCCGAGCTCTAATAGAGCCTTACGGGTCTTATCTATAAGCACATCGACAGCCGCGTCTTCGAAAGCCCTAGCCATGTCTTGTTTAAATTCAGGCTCTGATCGATTTTCTGATTTTAATCTATAAAGTACAGCGGTTTTAAGGCCAGAATAAGAGAAATTGAGATCTTTGGAGTGGATCATGGGTCTTGGGAGTTTGATCTCGTCTTCCCGAGATCTCTCTCTTGATTTCTCGGCTAGCCGAGAAATTTCCGGTCCGCCAGGATAGGGAAGTCCGAGCATCCGAGCCACTTTATCGAAGGCTTCACCGACGGCATCGTCCTTTGTCTGGCCGATAATCTTATAATTTCCAAAATCTTTCACATGCACTAGCTCAGTGTGTCCTCCGGAGACCAAAAGTGCGAGAGCGGGTAGTCCCAATTTTGAAAATTGATAATTGGAAATTGAAAATTCGTCCTGGTACAGGACGGAATATATGTGTCCTTCCATGTGGTTTACAGGCACAACTGGCTTGTGCCACTTCTCACCGAGCGCCTCGGCGAAAGTGATACCGGTCCAAAGAGCTGGTTCTAGCCCCGGGCCAGCTGTGACAGCGATAGCATCTATCTGTGGACGCTCGGCTTCCACACCCGCTTCTTTGAGAGTTTGCTCGAGTAGTATAGGTAGGTTCTTCTGGTGTTCTCTCTTGGCTAGATTGGGGTAAACACCACCATACTTTTCGTGGAGGCTTGCCTGGGACAATAGGGTATTGCCCAAGACCTTGATATCCGGTTTCTCTAGCGCCCCATCTATCTGGAGAAGAGCGATGGCCGTCTCGTCACACGAGGTTTCTATGGCTAATATTTTCACTTGATTTGATCGCCCGCCTCTAGTCTGTAGGAATCTTCCTCGAAATGTTCTGTAGAGAATTCCATTATTTCCGAATCCTCTATGCCGGTGAAGCGATGTTTGAGCCCGGGTGGTATCTCCAAGGCATCCCCTGGCCTCATAATGAGTATTTTCTTGTCCTCATTTTCCACAATCTCCATCTGGACGAGGCCCTTAGAAATGTAGAAGGTCTCATGTTTCTTAAGGTGGAAATGAAGTGAACAGCGCTTGCCCTTGTTGAGTATCAATACTTTCCCACAGTACTTCTCGTCGTTGTGTATCCATAGTTCCTTACCCCAACCTTTTGGAACTGTTTTGATATTTACTAAATTTGTAGTCATATTTCTCCTTACTCCCTTCACGCATGACCCTACCGGGAGTCGAACCCGGCTTAACGGATTGAAAACCCGTTGTCCTAACCGATAGACGATAGGGCCTTAAACGCGAATTATAATAACATTTTTGGCTGAAAAGACAAAAAGTGGTATAGTGCGAGGCGTTGGAAGGGTGGCTGAGTGGTTTAAAGCACCGGTTTCGAAAACCGGCGTACCGTAAATGGTACCGTGAGTTCAAATCTCACCCCTTCCGCCTTGGCCGTGTCGAAACCTCGCATTCTAGGTATAATAGGGATATTAACATCGGATTATTGAGCTTTTGATAATTTAAAAAAATGGAAAATAAAAATTCACAAGGAGGGTTTGCGCCACTTATCATCATTGCCATAGTGGCTATCCTGGCTATTGGAGGCGGAGCATATATTATCACTAAGGACAAGAGTTCTGATGAAAAAGTAGAGGATGGCAGAAGGGGAGATGTGCAGTTCGAAGACAAGATGCAAGCTGAGGCAGAAATTAATCTTGATGTAAATGCGAAAGGCTCGCTCCGCTCGCTACTAGGGGGAGGCAAGAACATGATGTGTACCTTCGCAAGTGCAGCTGGAGGGACGAATTCTTCCGGTACGGTTTATATATCTAGTGACGGTTCTATGCGGGGAGACTTCTCTACCGAGACTAGCGCTGGGACACAGATGTCGAGCATGATTGTCAAAAATGATACTTCGTATGTCTGGAGTGGAACACAGGGGGTGAAGATGAATGTAGCAGGGGACAGTACCACTTCTTCTGATACGAAGTCAGACGTCGACCTTGATTCACAAGTTGATTACAAATGTGCTAATTGGTCTAAAGACGAATCGAAGTTCTCCGCCCCGACTTCCGTGAACTTCTTGGATGTTGAAGCGATGATGAAGGTAAAAGTGCAGTAACCTGATGTACTTTCGGCATGGTTGGGGAGATAACTTATGGAATCTATTTTTGAATTTGTGAAAAAATACAAGGTTGCGATTATTGGGCTGATTTCGGTAATGCTTATTACTGGAGCCATCGAATACTCGACAGGGAGGTCGCTCCTGGGGCCGGATGGAATGTTTGGTTGGTGGGATGGGAATATCTGGGGGAGTGAGAACTCACAGCGGGTGGCGGATGCTTACTCCTTCTCACACATTATCCACGGCATGGGTTTCTACGCCTTCCTCTGGCTTGTGGCGCGCAGAGTCCCGGTGAAGTATAGATTTGTCATGGCGCTTGTGATGGAGGCTCTCTGGGAACTTCTAGAAAATTCTCCCATTATTATCGACAGATATCGGGCGGCAACTATTGCTCAAGGATATGTGGGGGACAGTGTGTTGAACTCGGTCTCGGACGTAGTCATGGCCGGTATTGGTTTCGTCATCACTAAATATTCTAAAATTTGGGTGACGGTGGCGCTTATCATCGCGATGGAGGTCGGTTGCCTCTTCTGGATACGTGACAACTTGACGCTAAACATCGTTATGCTCATCCATCCTATTGAGTCTCTTAAAACATGGCAATCCGTTGGGCATTGAGAGGTTATAATTGATCGATGAGAACCTTCTTTGGCATACTGTGGTTTGCGTTCCTCGCAGTCGCGCTCTATGTCTACTTTTTCCATTCATATTTTTTCCAGAACCAGCTTGAGCAAGTAGTCCAAACTTCCATCTACCTCGCCTACGCCGCCTTGCTTCTGCTCGGCTGTATTCGTGGGTTTACATTGATCCCCGTCACATATCTTATAATCTTGGGACTGCTCTTCTTCCCGCCGTTGCCACTCTTTATCATCATCATTTTGGGAGCTCTGGTCTCTTCGGCCAGTGTCTACTACTTCTTCAAATTCTTGGATCTAGATACCTTGTTTGAGAAAAAGTATGGGAAGCAAATTGATCGAGTCAGGCAAGCTCTGGTGAAAAATGAACTACCCATTATCATCGGCTGGAGTATGTTTCCTTTCCTACCCACTGACGTAATTTGCTATATTTGTGGCACGCTTGAAGTAGATATCAAGAAACTTTTACTCGGCGTCTTCATCGGTGAGAGTGTCATGTCTGGCGCTTACATTTTCTTCGGGCACTATTTGCTGGATTACCTACATCTCGTCGCTTAAGTCGAGTATTATGGATTAGAACTATGACATTTTTTGATTCAATAATCTTGGGAGTCATCGAGGGGCTTACTGAATTCTTGCCTATCTCTTCTACTGCGCATCTTGTCTTGACGGCCAAGCTCTTGGGTCTCGAGGCAACAGAGTTCTTGAAAAGTTTTGAAATTGCTATCCAGTCTGGAGCTATCGTGGCGGTCGTCTTCTTGTATTGGAGGACTCTCGTATCGAAATGGGAATTGAATAAGAAGATTGTGGCTGCGTTTATCCCGACGGCTATCATCGGTCTCATTTTCTATAAATTAGTGAAAAATGTTTTACTCGAAAGCCCTCTAGTCTCAATCTACGCACTTCTCATCGGCGGCATAGTGCTGGTGGCCTTTGAAATGTTCCACAAAGAAAAAGAGGGGGATACTCTAGAGCTTGAAAATATTACTTACAAACAAGCAGTTAGTATTGGTTTCTTCCAGTCGATCGCTATCATTCCTGGAGTCTCGAGAGCGGCCGCCACTATCCTTGGCGGGATGCTTATAGGTATCAAGAGGCGAACTATTGTGGAGTTCTCGTTTCTCTTGGCGATACCGACCATGGCGGCCGCGACGGGCTTGGATCTCGTGAAATCGGCCGGTCAGTTTTCTAGCGCCGACTTCACTAACCTCGGTGTTGGCTTCGTGGTCTCATTTGTCATGGCCACTGTAAGCATCAAGTTCCTCCTCAAATTTATCCAAAATCACAATTTCACCTCCTTCGGTGTTTACAGAATTATTCTTGCTCTGGGTTTTCTTTTCCTCTAATACTTTTCATAAAGAGGGTTCCGCCGATGAGGATAGCTATGCCACCGGCTACTGGTAGTGCCAAGCTGATAAGGAGTGAACTGCTATTGGGTTTGAGGATTGACCCGAAGAATACCAAGATACTTGCGGCCGTGAGAGAAAATGGCATAAGTATACTTATGAACTTCGCGTATTTAAGTTGACTCAAGCCCGCGCCGTAAGAGAGAACTTCTGGCAAAGCAAAGAGGGTCAGGCAGGCTTGGAAGAATCCCTTAGCATCGCCCACATGATCGATGATACGGGCTACCAAACCCTCTTCTTTACCAGAGAGGAGTTTGAATACTATCTTTTGTCCGAAGATTCGCGAGATATAAAACGCGATTGTGTAGCCTAGGAAGTCGCCAATTGCCACATAGAGGATACCGGGCCAGAAACCGAACAGGAGGCCCACTAGGGGGTAAAGAGGGGCTCCAGAGACGGGGGCGATGACTATAGTAGATATCTTGAGAAGGATGAAAACGAGAGGTCCCCAGACGCCAGCCTTCTCGACCCAGACTCTAAGAGCGCTGACATCGACGAGCCAAACCAAGAGGACGAGGACGAGTATAGTAAGACCTGCTCCGAGGAAATTGGCCTGTTCGGTGGGTTTGGGTGTTTGGGTATCGGGGTTCATTTATTTTATCGAAGTGCGCGATAGAGGGCTCGAACCTCTGACATCCACAACGTCAATGTGGCGCTCTACCAACTGAGCTAACCGCGCTTAGGAGTGCCCATTTTAGCAGAATTTTACCGGGCGTGCAGGTGAAGATAAATATCCTCGAGGGCTTTGACCGCATCGCCGGCGGCAATATTGTTCTGATGGTAGAGACCATCAGTAGAGTCGCCGGCGGCCCAGATGCCATCTGTTTCTGTCTTCTGTGTTTTCGGGTCCACTGGGATCTGGCCAATTTTGTTGAGTTCGATGATATCTTTTACAAAATCAGTGGTTGGCAGAAGTCCTATCTCGACGAAAATGCCGGTGGCCGACAACGTCTTCTCGACCCCGCCTTCTTCGTAGACCAATGAGCTTACAAACTTGTCGCCCTTGATCTCTTTGAGCA
>JBAQWR010000023.1:0-5033 GCA_049299015.1 Minisyncoccia bacterium
GCTCAGCTTTTTCTAGAAGTGAATTAGTACGAGCATACGCGTATTGCAGATAAACTCCAGAATCACCTTCTGTAGAAACAGACTTTTCTATATCGAAGATGATGTCATTACCTATAGCCTGACGGAGAATCATGTATTTAATAGCCCCAATAGCTACTTGCTCATCGCCTTTAACCTTTTCCTTCACACTTTCTATCAATTCTTCAGCTGTTATAACATCTCCTGTTCTCGAAGACATCTTGCCAGTAGGAAGGCGGAGCATGCCGTGCGACAAATGGGTTAACTTGCCCTTCAATTCTAGAAATACTTCTCCTATCGCCACCTCAACTACCTTGAAAAATGCATCCTGTTCATTTGCTGTAACAGTTATTGACTGATCGAAATTGTATTTTTCCTTTTTAATTTTTGCTAAACCAACTTCTTTGGCCTCATATGTTGGAAGTTTTTCAGAATTTAAGAAAACCCTGGTATGCAACCCGACCTTTTCTCCCTTATAAACTATTGCCCCGTCAGATTCTTCGAAAATTTTACCTATATTTTCTAACACAATCTCTTTGCCTATCCCCGCAGACTCACTCTCGAAAAAATTGAAGTCAAATTTGCTTCCTAGTCTCTGGTATATACCTTCAAATTCTCGAAGTGACCTTTGCTTCCCTTCTTCATATCGAGCATTTATCTCGGGGTCTGATTTTTCGTATATTTTCTTGTTTATTTCTTGAATCTCTGCTTTAGCCTTTGGATCTTCTTCAAATGCCTTTGCGCCCAGAACATAATCATCTTTCCACAAAGCTTTAGCCACATGCATACCTACATCGCCGTGGTAGCTTGCTGTCTTAACTTCTGCACCATTCGCTTTCATAATCCTCGAGACAGCTTCGCCTATGGCATTGTTCATCAAATGCCCAATGTGAAATTTCTTGAAAGGATTAGGTTGAGTATGTTCCACCATGACCTTAAAACCTTTTGCATGACTGCTTTTCCCGAAATCTTGGCCCTCCTTAATAATCTCTCCAAGACTTTCTTTAAAAAATTCTTTTGAGAGATAAATATTAATGAAGCGCGGCTTAACAAGTTCAATTTTAGAAATAAATTCCGGCTGACTTTTATTTAAATTCCCGAAATCCTCCTCTGCTGTTTTATCAGAAACAATCAGAGTGTAATCCCCGTTCGAAAGATCCTTTGGATGAGTAAGATTGAAATCTTCTCGACCTAAAGATTGTTTGGCCCATTCATTGATTTTTTCTTTGATCACTTCCTCAATATTGTATCAATCTTTCGCGCAATCTTTATCATGTCCTTCTCTTTCTTGCCCCTAGTTGTCTCTGCTGCGGGTCCTAAGCGGATTCCAGAAGGATCGAAAGGTGAGCGTGTTTCCCCTGGAATTGTATTCTTGTTGCAAATTATCAGAGCTTTCTCCAGTTTAGCTTCGGCCTCTTTGCCTGGAATACCTTTTCCGTCCATCCAAGTGTCAACGAGTAATAGGTTTGAGTCGGTGCCACCTGAGACAATTCGCCACCCCAATTTAGCAAGTTCGCCGGCAAGAGCTCGTGAATTTTTTAATATCTGTTGGGCATATTTCCTAAATGCTACTGTCGATGCTTCTTTCAAAGTCACAGCCACAGCGGCAATCTGACCCATATGTGGACCGCCCTGAAGACCGGGGAAAATTGCCTTATCAATTAGAACTGAAATTTCTTTATCTCCAAGTTTGATATCCTTCCTTGAAAAAATTATGGCGCTTCTTGGGCCACGCAGAGTCTTGTGAGTGGTGGTTGTCACGACATCAGCATACTTGAAGGGCGAATTATAGACGCCGCCAGCTACCAACCCGGCAAAGTGTGACATATCAACCATCAAAAACGCACCGCAAGTATCAGCGATTTCCCTAAATTTCTTGAAATCAATCATACGAGGGTAGGCGGTAAAACCAGCCACGATGAGATTTGGTTTTTCTTTCATCGCCTGACTCTTCAACACTTTGTAATCTAACTTTTCTGTCTTTGGGTCAACGCCGAAAGAAACTTGTTGCCAGGCTTTGCCTGTCATAGAAACTTTCTGTCCATGAGTTAAATGCCCTCCCGCTGTTAGCGTCATACCCATAATCTTTCCTCCTAGCGGCACTAGGGCCAGATAGACGGCGAGGTTGGCTGGAGATCCTGAATGAGGCTGGACATTCACATGCCATAACTTTTCTGATAATCCAAAAGCTTTTCTTGCCCTATTTTGGCACAGCAGTTCCAGCTCATCTGTATAAGTATTGCCGCCATAATATCTTTTGTGTGGGTATCCTTCGGAATACTTGTTATCGAAGATAGAGCCAAGCGCCGTTAAAACATCTTTGGAAACATAGTTTTCCGAAGGAATAAGATTGATGACGCTTTTTTGCCTCTTAGTCTCCTTCTCTATTAACCTTTGAATCTCTCTGTCTTTCATTAATTAGTTTTATGAATTTTAGGATTAAATCCGCCAACCACACTTAACTCTGCTTTGATCGGAGGATGTGGATCATAACCATCAAGTTTGACCTGACTCGGCAAAAACGAATCGAGAGTTATATTTTCTCCATCGATAGTGACCTTTGGGAATGATTTGGGTTCTCGTGAGAGTTGTTCCTTGATCTGTTCTCGGTGATTTTCATACATATGGAAGTCGCCTAGAGTATGCACATATTCTCCTGGTTCGCGGCCAAGAATCTTGGCGATGATTATTGTAAGCAGAGCGTAACTGGCAATATTGAACGGCACACCAAGGAACATGTCGGCACTACGCTGATAAAGTTGCAGGCAAACCTTGCCCTTTTTGATATTAACTTGATACAAGTTGTGGCAAATCGGAAACTTAGCCGCTTCTCCTGGCTGAGCCATGGCATATAGATATTGAGGATTCCATGAAGTCACCAGCGTATTGTGGGCATCGGGATCTTTACGCAATTCATTTATTACCCACCCAAGTTGATCAATCTTGTGGCCATCTGTACTTGGCCAACGACGCCAAAACTCCCCATAAATACGAGGTAAATCACCACGACTCTCGGCAAAAGCAGCATCATTTTTTATTTTCTCTATAAACTCTTCTTTGGTTAGCGCCGGTAATTCGCCTTTATCAGTTTTCTCTTTATAAATCTTGTACGGATAGTCATCCCAAATGTGTACATTATTATCTACTAGATATTTTATATTGCTCTGACCGGACAAAAACCAGTAGAGTTCCTGTAACACTCCATTCCAGTAAACTTTCTTAGTGGTCAGCAGAGGAAATCCTTCAGAAAGATCGAAGCGCATCTGTGCGCCGAAAGCACTATAAGTCTTGACTCCAGTGCCACTATCGACCTGCTCTTCTCCTTCTTCTAGAACCTTCTTCAGAAGATCTAGATATTGGTATTCTGGATGTTTTTTGTTATTCATATTATTTTTTCTTAGTAACTTTCTTTTTGGGTGCAAAGTTGTTCCAATTATTTTTAGCAAAACGACCAAGTTTTTTATAACTACGCTTAGATGGAGATGAGATGCTAGAAAAAGTTAACTGAGCAATATCCATTCCTGGTCTCAGAATGATTGGCACATTGTTTTGATTGGTAAGTTCAAAAGTGATATTCAAATAATGTTCCGGATTGATAATACCGGCAGTATTGTGTATCATTAATCCAACACGAGCCAGCGATGATTTCCCTCCAACTTGAATAAGATATTTGTCGGAACCGAAATATTCCTTAGAAGTGCCGAGAACGGAAATCCCAGGATGTAGAATAAACTCTCCCCCATCGCCAATGACAATCTCTCGAGTTTTAGCATAAACCTTTTTGACAGGATCGATGATGTGAGTAGCGCTTTCATCATTAATAATAAACTTGTTACCTAAACGAATATCGTAACTTACAGGTTGGAGACGTTTTGAGTCGAACGGCTTCAATACTATTTCCCCTGATTTTAGAGCCTTTTCTATATCTGTATCAGACAAAAACATTTTAATTTATGTTAAATACTTTATCCGTACCGTAATAATCTTTCCAATTACTATTGTAGTAAGCGAACATTCTCTCCAGCCTGTCTTGAGGGAGTTCACTCACTCCAAAGTCTTCCATCGTCTTTAAAAGATCTCCTTTAATTGACTCGGCTTGAGACTTGTCTGCTACAACCCTCTCAAATTCAGCGAGATACCCATAACCAGCATTTTTATCCAGACATACATTTATATCTCCGAGTTTATATTCTTCGCGCTCGCGAGACCACTTGGCCTGATACTCTAAGCCGGCATCGAGCAGAAGTTTATCGAGCTCTTCTAGGGTAATGTTCATCTTGTCTTCGAATTCCATTCTTGATACACCATTAGAACTAGAGTCACTACCAATTGAAGCTTTGACCACAAGCTTTACTTCCCCATCGGTATCGCGAGTGCGAATGGAGAAATTGTTTCCTTCACTTAAAATTTTTTCGAAGAGTTCTTTTTTCTCTTCACTTACATGTGGAGAAAGTTTCTCTTTGAATGTATTTGCATTAGAAACGGTGAAGTAGTGATTCAGTTGATTATTCTTCGCGGCGAGAATACCCCCTTTATCGCTTATTTTCTTTCGCAGCTCTTCTGCTTTTTCCTTCTCACCCAAGAGAGTTTTGATTTCTATTTCGTATAGGGACATAATAGGTAGATTGATTACGCCTCAGTATAGCAACGCCTATGAAAGCCACAACCATTGAAAAACCTCCTAAAATCAGCATAATTGTGGCTATAACAAAGACTAATAATGCTATTGGCCGAGACACAGGAGAACTCCTGTTCCGCATCTCTGATGACCTGAAGCGTTTCAAGTCTTTAACTATGGGCCACCCTATAATAATGGGGAGAAAAACTTATGAATCTATTGGCAAAGCATTACCTGGACGTGCCAATATTGTAATTACCAGGAATCCTGAATTTAAAGCCGAGGAATGCATTATCGCCAGTTCAATAGAAGAAGCGATTAAAAAAGCTGGGGAAATAGATACTGAAGTATTCGTAATAGGTGGAGGAGAGATATATCGTCAAGCTCTACCCTATAC
>JBAQWR010000024.1:0-5158 GCA_049299015.1 Minisyncoccia bacterium
GAAGTCTGACGGTATATCAGAATTTATTAAGAACATGTCCGACGTAGAGAAAGGCAATGGGGAAATCCACGACGGTTTAGAGGACGGTTCTCAAAACGCTGAAGAAAGTGTAAAGTAAGACTAACGCCGAGGTAGCTCAGTTGGTAGAGCAGCCGATTTGTAATCGGCCGGTCGGAGGTTCAAATCCTCTCCTCGGCTCCAATATCCCCACACCCAGCAATGTGGAGCACTATCTACTGGTAGATAGTGGTATAATTAACCTATGAAAACAAAGGGTTTTTGTATAGGTTGCGGCACGCGCCTAGCATCTCGCCATCAAATAAGATTTTGTTCTAATAGGTGTCAGATGGGTTATCAGCATTCACAATGGGTCAAAGATTGGAAAAGTGGAGAAAGGGATGGAAACATAGGTATAACTGCGAGAAACTTTTCTAAACATTTAAAGATATATTTGGTTGAAAAATTTAATAATAAATGCTGTATATGTGGATGGAACAAAAAGCATCCGATTACAGGAGTTGTCCCGATAGAAATTGATCACATAGACGGTAATTCAGAAAATAATGTTGAAAATAATTTGAGACTAATATGTCCAAACTGCCATGCTCTTACACCATTTTATAAAAACATGAACAGAGGAAAGGGTAGAAAGTGGAGAATGGATAAGTACATCAAGAACTCTCGTCTCACCTAATTATCTTTCTTGGTCGTAGTAGCTGTGGCCTCTAGTTCCCTAGCCTTGTCAGCAAGTGCCTTGAGGGCGGGAACGTTCTTTTCCAGATCTTCGACAGAATGAAAGCCGTACAAGATCTGTCCATTGATAATCATGGCCGGCAGTCGAGATTCGACTTTGTATATAGAAACAAGGGTATTGATAGCCCCCACATCGAAGTAGTAGTCGAATGAGTAGACTCGTAGATCTGGATATTTATCACGTAAGGTTGTCAGGACGTAACCCATCTCCTGGCACTCCTCACAAGCATCCTCAGTCGAGTAGAAGTAGAGGATGAAAGTTGGTTTGATACCGCATTTCTCCGTTAGGCGCTTCATTAAGAGATAATCCTTTATTTCCAAAAGGAAGTAGGAGCGTTTCAAATAATCTAAATCATCGGCGTTAAATTCAGTTTGATTATCTGCATAAGTAAGCTTCTCTCCAAGAGAGCCAAGTTCTTTAGACAAAAATCCGGGACTAATGTCACGACAAGATGTTTCTTCAAGGAGGGCAAACTGGGTCTCGGATGAGAGGATGTCGAGAGCCACACGATTCTCAATAGCGCGCACATCATTAAGTTTCTTATCGCCTAAAGTGTTGGAAACAAAAATAGCCGTTCCAAAAATGACGGCGGTAATGGCAAACGCTATGATGTATTTTCTGGAGTCTATCATTGTAAATTGCAAAATTGAAAATTGTAAATTTTTGCCCTATCTCCAACTAACCTTCCTCTTAAAGATGGTGTCGAAGAGTGCCTTGGTCAACCATAATGGCACCATGAAAGTATAGAGGAAGAGGTAATAGAATATCCCTCTAGTGAGTTTGAACCGGCCATCCGCGAGACGTAACGAGAGGTAGAGGATAAAGAGGGTCAGACCGACAGCGACAATGACTAGAAACGAAAGTACGCCAGTATTGAGGAAGTACCAATCAAACGATGGAGCGGAGAAGTTCCAATCGAAACCAACTATTCTCCAGCGATTGACGGTCTCAAAGATTTTCTGTGCCCAACCTGACACCACCGTCCACACCATAAAGATGCTAGAAAATATTGAAAACGATGCTATGGGGAGGATGAACATGCCTATGTGACCATAATTTCTATTGAAAAACATTTCCTTATAATCGATACCGTTGTTGATAAATCCGTATGTCCAGCGAGCTCTTTGTTTGACGAGACCCCTTAGAGTATTCGGAGCTACAGTATAGACGTGGGCTCCATGAGAGTTAACAATCTTAAAATGATTCTTCTGCATACGAAGAGCCATCTCCA
Source organism: Minisyncoccia bacterium (assembly GCA_049299015.1). Classification (GTDB taxonomy): domain Bacteria; phylum Patescibacteriota; class Minisyncoccia; order Phycocordibacterales; family Zambryskibacteraceae; genus UBA5004. Next base: position 1,986 of record JBAQWR010000024.1, read on the forward strand.
TGTCCTCGGTCATGTGAGCATGTCGATAACCTCCTAATTTATGGAAAACCTCGGTACGGAAGATGGAGAACGGTCCAGGGGTGACATAAAGTGCCCCCATAGATGAGAGCATGCGACGCAAGAAGACTGACCAGCTGTATTCCGTCTTCTGGATATATTGCAAAATATTTTTTGGCTCATGAACTTTAATAGAAGGGGTGACGGCCATAACGGATCGATCTTCAAAGTAGGGAATTATTTTCTTGAGAGCTTCTGGCATGACAAATGAGTCGGCATCGAGACATCCGACCAAATCACTTGTAACATTTTCCAACGCGAGATTGACAGCAGTATGCTTACCACCATTTTCTTTCTTAAAAATACGAAACTGCGGGTGGTCCTTGAATTGAGAAACCACTTCCCAAGTGTTATCGGTCGAACCGTCGTCGACTAAGATAAAAGAGAGCTTGTCTTTAGGATAATCGAGATTGAGAAGTGACTCGGCTGTGCCTAGAAGAGTTTTTTCTTCGTTCCAGACAGGTACAATGATAGTAACGGTAGGGAAATTGAGAGTGCCCTTCAAGAACCTTTCGTTCTCAAACTTGATCTGGCCGCGCACCTCAAGGTAAGTAATGAGAAGAAAAACCTCGAAAAAGAGGGAGATGAAGAGGGAGCAATATAGAATAAACGTTTGAATTTCAGCCATTTGCGATAAAAGCTACTATACCATACCATATAATACTATGTTAGAGAATATCATCATAAAGTCAGACGAGGAGGAGAAATTACGCCAAAACCTCGGGGCAAAAAGTGATCCAGAGTCAATACGCATGAAGCGCTACTTGGACATGCCTGATCTCTCCCGCACACCTGGAAGTCCTCTATATGAAGTTGTCGAGAGGGCCCGCAATGTGCCGGCGCTTAAGGGCTTCAGTAATATTGTCATCCCAGAAATTGTCCCTACCGATATCAGCTTCGATTTGTTTGATTTCCCACCAGATCACCCGGCACGATCAAAGTCAGATACTTATTATGTCGATGAGAAAAATATTTTACGTACCCACGACACGGTGATGTGGTACTACTACATGGGGCATCCAGAGGTACAAGCATTGGCAAAAAAGGGTGGGCCTCTAGGTGTCGTCTGCTATGGCAAAGTTTATCGCAAAGATGAGATCGATCGAAGGCATATGAATATTTTCCACCAGTTTGGTGGTCTATATCTAGTACCAGATAGCGCCCCAGTGCCTATAGACAAATTACGAGAGGTGCTCTCGGAGATTGTGGTGAGTCTCTTCGGGCCGGATATCAAATATCGATTTCTTGACGATACTTTCCCATACACTGATCCCTCTCTCCAAGTAGAAGTAGATATCAATGGGGAGTGGGTCGAGATCTTGGGCGGAGGCATGCCGAAGAAAAGTGTCATGCACAAGATGGGTCTCGATGGCTACAACGGATGGGCTTTCGGATTCGGATTGGAGAGACTAGCGATCATCAGTATGGAACTGCCGGACATCAGGCTTTTTTGGTCAGAGGATGAGAGGGTAAAGAAACAATTAAAGCTAGGGCAAAAATATAAAGAGGTTTCCAAATTCCCACCAGTGATACGTGACATCTCTTTCGTAGTGGATAAAAACTTCATACCCAACGACTACTTCGACCTTATCCGAGATATCGGTGGAGATCTGATAGAACAAGTTGAGCTTTTAGATAAATATGAAAATGCTGAAAAGTTCGGGGAAGGGAAGCTCTCTTATACATTCCGCACTACTTATAGAAGTCTGGAGAGAACTTTAACTAACGAAGAGGTGAACGCCCTCCACGCCAAAATCGAAGAAAAAACCGAATCCGATTTCAAAGCCTCCATCCGCCGAGTTTAATCCCCAAAATCACTTTCTTTTGAGCCCTATTTATGCTAAAATAGGGTATACAAAACACATGACGGAAAGCAAGAAATCCAGTACTTACAGCGCGGAATCCATCACAGTTCTAGAGGGCCTCGAGCCGGTGCGCAAGCGCCCTGGAATGTATATTGGTACTACCGGTCCTGACGGCCTCCATCACCTGGTGACGGAGATTTTCGATAACTCACGAGACGAGGCCATGGGTGGTTTCGCCAATGATATCGAGGTCGCCCTTTTGCCTAACAATCGCGTTCGAGTTACAGACAACGGTCGAGGTATCCCAGTCGACACTCACAAACAGACCAAAGTCTCGGCTCTCGAGACCATCATGACTACGTTGCATGCCGGAGGCAAATTCGGCGGGGAAGGGTACAAAGTTTCTGGAGGTCTCCACGGCGTCGGTGGTTCAGTGGTCAACGCTCTTTCTATATATTGCAAAGCGGAGGTACACAGAGACGGCGGAGTCTACATGCAAGAGTACAGTCAGGGTAAGAGAAAGAGTGCGGTGAAGAAAGTGGGTGCGTCCAAACTCCACGGCACGATCATCACTTTTCAACCTGATCCATCGATCTTCCCCGACACCAACTTTAGTTTCGAACGCATCGTAAATCACCTCCGCCAACAGGCATATCTCGTCAAAGGTTTGAGGATATCTACTATCGATGCCCGAAACGTGGACGCTCGGCTTCCACAATTTGAAAAAGCTTTTTATATGCGAGAGTTGGGGCTAGATGCTCCTTCAATGTCCTTCTACTTCGAAGGAGGATTGATGTCTCTTGTGCGCTTCGAGAACGAACACAACAAGCCAATCCACAAAAATATTTTCTATGTAGAAAAGACTACCAACGGCAACGATTACGAGACTGTCGAAGTGGCTCTCCAATATGTCGACGACATTTCCTCTCGCATCCTGCCTTTCGCCAACAATATTTATACTGCCGAGGGAGGTACTCATATCACCGGTTTCAAAACCGCTCTAACAAGAAGCCTCAATACCTATGCGCGCAAAAATAATTTAGTCAGCGAGAAGGAAGACAACTTCACCGGAGATGATGTGCTTGAGGGTCTGACCGCAGTGATCTCGATCAAACTGCGCGAGATTCAGTTCGAAGGACAAACCAAGAGTAAACTCGGTAGCGTCGAGGCCCAGAGCATGGTTACAACGGTGTTCGGAGACGCCTTCGCCGCTTTCTTGGAGGAAAATCCTGATGATGCCCGAGCCATGATCCAGAAGGTCGTCTTAGCTCTGAAAGCTCGCAAAGCAGCCAAGGCTGCCAAGGATTCTGT
>JBAQWR010000025.1:0-3427 GCA_049299015.1 Minisyncoccia bacterium
CCTTTTATAGAAGCTATGAAGCGACTCGGTATTGCAATAGAGTACAGAGATCAAACTGCTCTCTATGAGAGTGGTGTTTATGACGAAGCCATTATAGAAGCACTCAAAAAGAGAGAAAAAATCGCCGACGTCTTGCTCTCCTTCATGAGCGATAAGGCTAAGGGGGAGAAGGGTATCGATCCACTAGAATATAGAAAGAATTATTATCCCATATCAATCTACTCTCGGTTTACAGGTAAGGATGCAACAAAGGTTATAAGCTATGACGGTGATTCTAAGATTACTTATCTATGTGCCCAGACGGGCAAGGAAGATACTATTGATATTAAGAAAGATCATATAGTCAAATTGTCTTGGAAGATTGACTGGCCTATGCGTTGGCGCCATGAGAAGGTAGTCTTCGAACCCGGTGGACACGACCATGCTTCCCCGGGCAGTAGTTATGATATAGGTACAGTACTCTCTCCAGATATCTTCGGCTACAATGCCCCTCTTTTCATCGAATATAAATTTGTGGGTATTCAAGGCGTCGGCTCCAAGATGTCTGGTTCTAAGGGCAATGCAGTGTCGCCACTTGAGCTTCTCGATATTTATGAGCCAGGTCTACTCAAGTGGCTCTACTTCAGAAAGTCGCCTGATCAATCCTTCGAGCTCGCATTCAATACCGATATTTATCGCCAGTATGATGAGTATGACTTGGAACATGAGGGAGATAATGCAATCCCATTTCGCCAAGCGGTTGGTTTCGGGCAAGTGGTGCAGTGGCAAGAAGATAAATTGAAAACTATTTTCGAAGCCCTCGGGCATGACTATAGTGTCGAGAGTATCGCACGTAGATTACCACTAGCGAAGAGCTGGCTTGTGAAATATAATCCAGAAGAAGTTATTACTCTCAATACTGATATTAACTCTACCTACGCCTCTACTCTTTCAGATAAGCGTAAAGAGCAGGTGAAGCGTCTTCATGACGAACTTGAGAAAAACAAGGAAGCCAACATTCAAGAATTAGATGTGATAGTTTATGATATTCCGAAATCTTCAGACTTGAGCGAAGAAGAGTTGAAGAAGGAACAAAGAGCCTTTTTCAAAGACGTTTATAACTTATTGATAAACAAAGATACCGGTCCCCGCCTCGGCACATTCCTCTGGGCAGTGGATAGGGGACAAGTCCTTAAACTACTTGACTTTTAGTATAGTTAGGTGTATGATATAAGTAGGCTGAAATAGGCATTTGAGCGACTCGACTGTTGTCGCTTGTGGAGGGAGGGAAGAAATGAAGTTGAGAAATTTGAGTTCGGTAGCATTGGCAATCTTGTTCTGCGCCTTTGTTTTTGCAGTGATCGATGGAGTGACAGAGACCCTCAACAATCGACGACTTCAAAATGAGAACGCCGCACTCAAGCAGGCTCTCACGGGCTCCGCAGAGACTGTCGTCGAACTGTCGAATGGGGCACGGTTGAAATACATCACGATCGACGACGTAGGCGACTTCGTCATCGGCCAGGTCGTGGAGATCAGCTCGACAAGTTCGGACATCTACGTCCTCGACAAGGCGGGTGAGCGCGATTACACTGCACGGTTCACTACGCCACTCTCCGCACGTTTACAGCGTCCATTCCACACAGGGAATTGATCAGTGACAACACAAGGGCGGACCACCAGGTCCGCCCGCTTTCTTTATTAATTTCAATACGCTATTAACTTACACGTGTAAGAAAGTAACGTATTAACAAATATTAACATTTCTAGCGATCGCAGAGTTTGTTAATATTGCTTTTTATTTCCTATCTTTTATTTCTTGCTTAAGCTTTGAGATAAGTTCGTCGATTCCGATTTGGCCAAGTTTCTCATCGCTCCTGCTTTCTAGAGTTACTTTATTATCTGCTAATTCTTTATCACCGATGACGAGCATATAAGGAATCTTCTCGGTCTTGGCATTCCTTATCTTCTTACCCAAGCTTTCATTCGAATCATCGAGTTCGATTCTGATGTTTTCTAACTTTAATTTCTCCAAAACACTTTTGGCGTATTCGAAATGCGTCTCACCGATAGGCAAAACTTTGACCTGCACAGGAGAGAGCCAGAGAGGGAAGTTTCCGCCCAAATGTTCGAGAAGCACGGCAGTACATCTCTCTATTGAGCCAGTGATGGCCGCATGGATCATCACAATTCTTTCTTTCTCACCTTTTTCATTTATACACGACAAATCGAACCGTTCTGGTAGATTCATATCAAGCTGGATAGTAGCTACTTGCCACTCGCGTCCGGCGGCATTGGTGGCCATAAAGTCGAGTTTGGGCCCATAAAGAGCCGCTTCACCCAGTCCTTCAAAGGCATCAGCCCCTCTCTCGGTAGCAATCTCCCGTAATTCGTTCTCTGCTTTATCCCAAATTTCTGGAGTACCCAGGTATTTCTCAGGAGTTTTTGGATCGCGGAAGGAGAGACGTACCTTCAGGGTAAAGCCGAAGGTCTTGTAGAACACATCTACGATATCCCAGATCTTCAGGAACTCCTCTTTAACCTGATCTACTCGACAGAAGACGTGCGCATCGTCTTGGGTGATTGATAACACTCTGGTCAGACCACCTAATTCTCCAGATTGCTCGTCTCGATAGACCATGGTGGTCTCTGCATATCTCTGTGGCATGTCTCGGTAGGAATGAGGCTTTCTTGCAAATATCTGGGTGTGATGCGGGCAATTCATCGGTTTCAGAGCATACTCCTTACCTTCTCGCGAAGTAATTTTGAAAAGATCAGTAGCAAATTTTTCCCAGTGTCCTGAAGTATCGTACAAGCTACGCTTGGTGATATGGGGGATTGTAACGCGTTCATACCCCGCTTTTTTTCTAAGTTCCCATACAAAGTTATCTAACTCTCTATAGACTATGGTGCCTTTTGGGGTCCAGAGAGGTAGCCCTGGACCTACCAGGTCAGAGAAAGTGAAAAGATCTAGCTCCTGGCCAATTTTTCTATGGTCGTTGTTTTCGAGTTCGGACATAAGAGAAATAATAACAGTAAATAAGGCTTTATTTAAGTGGTTGACAAAAAGTTAATTTGGATGTATTATTAAAAAAGGAGGTTACTATGACTTGGTTCATGAGTCTTGTCCGAATTCTATTCGCTGTTGCGTCCGTGTCAGCGGTTATCGATCTTGGCAAGATTTACATCAACGCTTCTCGTGTTGACAAGGTCGCGCTCTTGGTTGATTTCGCGATTATGGGAATCCTTGTCGCGATTACCGTTATCACAAGTATGATCAGAAGAGCTGCAAGTGCATCACGGAACTCTCAGTGAATTAACAGCCGGCGAGCAGAAAGTCATGCTCGACCGGCTTTCTGTTATAACGCCTTAATCTTTTCGGCAATGAAGGAGGTCTCACCGTTACGTTTAGAGACTTTTCCCTTGATGGCGATACAAGCATCCTGGG
>JBAQWR010000026.1:0-16169 GCA_049299015.1 Minisyncoccia bacterium
GAAGGAGAAGAAGTAATTATGGGGATTTTCAAAAACTTCCTGCTCAAGCAGGCGATGTCGGCCAAGATGAAAGACGTGCCGGAAGCCGAGCGTGACAAAATGCTCGTGCTCATGGAGAAGAATCCGGAGTTTTTCAAAAAAATTGGCGAAGAAGTGCAGAAAAGGGTCAAGAGCGGCCAGAGTGAGATGGCGGCAACTATGGTAGTGATGCGCGAGCATCAGGCAGAATTACAGAGGTTAATGAAGTAGTCAAAATGTTTTCAAGCAAAAAGAAAAATATTTTCATCCTCCTTGGTCATCCTGATGAAGACAGTTTCAACTGCACTCTGGCAGATGAATATCAACGTGGTGCAGAAGAAGCAGGACATGAGGTGCGGCGGATGAATATCTCCGACATGGTTTTCGACCCAGTTTTACATCATGGCTATAGATCGATACAAGAATTAGAACCAGATCTCAAAGCCTTCCAAGAGAATATGCGTTGGTGCGAACACTTCATCATCTTTTATCCCTCATGGTGGTCCACGATGCCGGCACTTCTCAAAGGACTTTTCGATAGAGCTTGGATACCAGGGTTTGCCTTCCACTTCACAGGGGAGTTTACTTGGACGAAGATGCTTAAGGGTAGGAGTGCCACTATGGTAGTTACCTCGAACACTATCCCTCTGGTTCAGAGAATCATGTTTGGTGATACAACCAACGAGTTGAAGAGGGGTATTCTCGGATTTGCCGGTATCGGTCCAGTGAGAGTTTTGAAGATCGGGTACCTCCTACACTTTGGCGGTACGGGCCGACGCGAGCGTATCAGACGCAAACTTTACAATCTGGGTCGCAAGGCAAAGTAATTCCTATCGGCTCTCTAGAGTCCCAACGTGTTTACATTGAAGGCCGAAGTGACGGTCTTGTTGCCACTACCGTCTTTGGACTCGATGGCCATGTAGTAAGCGGTCGAAGATGCTAGGTTACTGACAGTCAGATTGTGATTTTTCTTGAGCGAAGCGCTCTCTACGAAACTCGTGGAGCTCGCGTTTACATCGAGGCTGGCGGAAGTTCCATAGTAAACTCGTGAGGTCGCGTTCTCATTGGTCTTCCAACTTAGATTGACCTTGGTGTTATCGATGGAGACCTTGGTTGTCGAGATAATTGGCGGGGTGTTGTCTGTTGTAGTAGGAGTGGTAGAAGCGGTGCCTACAAACTTAGCCTCGATACCAAACGGCTTCAAGCATTCGATGAGGAGGTTTATGTTCTCTCTGTTTCTGAAGAAGCCGGCAGTTAAGAAGAGGCGACGAAACATTTTTCGGCAAGACTTATCATCCGACCTTTCAATCTTCTCACTCTTGTCTTCCCGTTTCTCACTGTCATCGTTGTCGCGAGCATATGATGCAAATGGGAATGAGCCGAGCCCGAGAGAGAATACTAGTAGGAACACTGTTAATTTCCTAGAGATTTGGTTTGTCATGGGTGTCAATTAACTTTTAGTTATATTTTAATGAGACGTTTGAGCGTCTCGTGTGATATAACGTATAGACCTCTCATGTCTTTCATGATATGAAAGAGGATCTATCTCCATACGTTATGTCTACTATTGACGATGATAAAAAGCGATTCACGGATATTTATAACCGGGAGTCAGACTCCTTGTTTCGCTTTTGTCTTACGAGAGTCACGGATAGGGAGAGGGCTCTAGATATTACTCAAGAGGCCTTCACCCGTTTGTGGAACTCCATCGTTACAGGCAAAGTTGTGGAGAATCCCAGAGCCTTGCTCTTTGTAATAGCGCGTAACTTAATCATCGACTGGTATAGGAGGACCAAGTCAGTTTCTCTAGAAGGTATGTCTCTCGGCGATGAAGATAGAGAATTTGACCCGCCAGATCCAGAGGCTACTGTCGATATAGAGATGGGGGCAGAAGTTGGTCGTGTCCTTAGAATGCTCGACAATCTAGAGCCGCAATTCAAGGAAGTAATATACTTTAGATACGTGGAAGACTTGCCACCCAAGGATATCGCCGAGATTTTAGAGCTGAATCCGAATACTGTGTCGGTAAGGTTGACCCGAGGGATGGAGGCGCTACGTGGTCTCATGGGCATACAAGAAAATGAACGATAAACAATTTAAAAAAGGAATAGATGAGTTAAAAAAAATCCGCATGACGGATGGAGAGAAGTCGCGTATGTTGAAAAGCGTTTTCTCCGTGCCGATAGAGTCTCCGTACGTGAAAAAAATTTCTACATTCGCCTTTATATATTCTCACCATGCACAGATGGCGCTTGCGGCCTGTCTTGTTGTCGCCATTTCACTTGGTGGAGTGACGTACGCTTCTGACAAGGCCTTGCCGGGAGATATCCTCTACTCTATAAAGACCGGGATCGTAGAACCAGCACTTGATGTTGTAAACCAGTCACCAGAAAAGAAGATTGTGTGGGAGGAGGAGAAAGTGGAGCGCCGTATTGTAGAGGCAGAGATGCTCGCAGAGAATGACGAGCTCGACGACGAGCGTAGCGAGGAGTTGGAGAAGAAGATTGAGAAGAGTTCGAAGGCTTTCGTCAAAGCGGTCGATGAAGTAGATGGCGATGATGCCGAGAACCGCAAAGAAGAGTTTCGTAAAAAATTTGAATCAAAAGATAGTGATAATAATGCTGAAAGTTTCGCCGTTTCTGCCATGAGCGCCGAAGTGAGTGAGGAAGAGAGTAACGCTGACCAGAAAAACAATTCTATTGAAAGTGAAAGGTCTAGAAAGATCGACAACAAATCAAAGGTGGAGAAATTGAGGAGGGCTGCTGTCAGAGCCGTCGATAATAACAGAGACTAAGACAGATAAATAAAACGAAAGGGCCAACACGGCGGTTGGCCCCCCTGCTGGATATACAGCCAGCGATCTGTTTACTTCACGTCATAGTCTTTCACCACAGCACCCTCTTCGAGATTCCCGCGTGTGTGCATGGGAACCCAGACGGTAGCTGCGTGTTTGCCGAAGAGAAGGCCTTTGCCGTCGCGTCCGTAATGCTTGAAGTGTCCACGACAAATGTGTAGTGCCTTCCTCAGTCCTTCGGTGCTCGCATGACCCTCGCGCTCTAGCACTTGCTTCATGTGGTCAATCTGGATCACGTGGTAGCGAAGCAGTGGTCGGCCTGTCCGCCTCTCATGTTTCTTTGAGAGTGGTAACGGCGGTGTCTCCTTCTTCACCGTTACATTGCGACAGTGCATGAAGGAGATTGCCATGAGCGCAGGATAGATAGTGTCTCCCAGTATGGACGAGTGGCTTCGTAGTAGCTCGGCTCCACGAAGTTCATTACCTGCAACATCTCTCAATGGATTTAGCCATCGAAAGGCGTGTTTGATTTTTCCACTTCCGTCAAATGGTACGACGCCGCCACTCTCATCAATGGGGAAGAGCGCATTGCTGAGTACTAGCGGTCTGGTCCCACGAAACGTAGTGAAGAGAATAGCGTTAAGGAAGTGCTTAACTTCGGGCCTCATGAACCAGCTGCGAACTTCCTCTGATATTTCACCAGAAGGAAGCCTGGGTTCACCGAGGGTAAGAAGTACACCCCCCTCCTGACCGACCCCTTCTCGCCACTTGTTGGAGAACTTGGTCTCTACAAATGTGTACTCGAAGGGGGGGATGACGATGGGAAAGTCAGAAACATCGACGTACTCACCCTTCTTGAATGTTTCAAGATAGCGTCCAACGTTGTCTGCCACAACCAATTGTGCGTTACCAAGAAGACCAAGAAGTTTTCCACGATCCGCAATACCCGACTCGAATTCTCCGGCGAGGAGTCTATCCAGAAGGCGCATCTCTATCACCACCATTCAGGTTAAAAGTTTGAAGAACGTCTAACTACAATTATATCATCGAATCTGTTGACACGCAAGTAGTAGGATGTTATGATTTAGGAAGTCCTAATTCAGCCCATGTTCTTAAGGAGTCAAAATGAAGACTGGTAAAGCTCTTGTAATGGCTCTGTTGGTGACAGTAGTGTCTGCCATTCTCCTGACACTCTTGCATGGTACGCCTACTCTCGCTCAACTCTGGGAAGGCGGACTTCCGACGATGTTCGCCGTCGCTTTCGTTGTCTTCAAGTTTTTCGCTAAGTCCTGATGGATGAGTCACGCCTCGAGCAGAGGTTCTGGATTCATCTTCAGGACTTTCTGTTTTTTGATAAGATATATAAATGGATATTCAAGAACAAATCAATAAAATAAATGAGAGGAATATAAGAGTAGAATTAGATAAAGCATGGGAAGTAAGTTTTACTCGCAGACTTTTTATTTCTATCATTACTTATATCACGGCAAGTATTTGGCTTTGGACAATAAACGAGACAAACTTTTTACTTAAAGCAATTATCCCAACCGCAGGCTATATTCTCTCTACACTCTCAACTCCTAAACTAAAAAAGATTTGGATGGGAGGAAATAAATAAACAGAAACCGCTCGTCGTATTCACCGGTCCATCCAGATCCCAACAGGATCTCACCGACAGCCGCTATCTCTGCAGGTGTGAGCACCACCGTCCGGTTGGAATTGTTGGTGTTGGTCATGACGATAGCCGTAATCTGCCCTTTCATAGAGCCTGCCTCCTACTTCCAACCATGCCTCTTTAAGACTAATAAGTCAATCACTAGGAATTGGCTTAAATAAATGGCATTATCAATATCTATGGAAACTAAAATCGTTAAAGATAAAATCAGTCGTGAAGAATTGAAGTCTCTAGCACATGAACAATACGGAGATATTCTAAAAGCTGTAGTAGATATAGAGCAGGGGGTCATGGGAGTAGGAGGAGAGTTGCATGTAGATATACAATCTATTCTTATTGAAAAAGATAATTCTCAAGCCCAAAATACTTGGGGTATAAACTTGTATTTGGATAAAACTGGAGAAGATTTCATAGAATTTGATTCCATGATCAATCTCAAGCCTGCTTCTGGCAATAAAACCCGCGGAGTAGAAAGTGAAGAGGTTAGAGAAAAGATACGAGAAATTGTAAACAAACTAGTCAAGTAGTATGACGATTTCAAAAGAAAGATGGTGGACTTTGTCACTTGCCCAGCAGTTCGGGAATATTGGTAGTGAAGTGGGTCGAGCGGCAAAATGGCAAGGAAAGGACGAAAATTCTTTTTGGAGTGCGGTAACGCGAGCTGTAGAATTATTTGATCTGACTCAAGAAGATGTGCGTTGGAACAAGCGTAGGCTGGAGATAAATAGGGCTAAAGAACTTTTTGCCGATGCCGCGCTGGGTTCGGTAGAATATAAAACAACTCTAGAAGATTTAGAAAAATATTTCATGCAATTCGCTCTGGTCGCGACGAGGTAAAGCTTGCAGCTAGAAGCTAGAACCTATAAGCTAACTTTCATGTCCAAGCTTTCTGTCGGCATCGTGGGCCTCCCTAACGTTGGTAAATCGACGCTCTTCAACGCACTTACCAAACAGAGTGTGCCGGCGGAGAATTATCCGTTTTGTACTATCGATCCTTCGGTTGGTATCGTACCGGTGCCAGATGAGAGGTTGGATAAGTTGTCGGCATTGAGTAAGTCGAAAAAAACTATTCCAGCAGTAGTAGAGTTTGTCGACATTGCGGGACTTGTTAAGGGTGCGTCAGAAGGGGAGGGACTGGGTAACAAATTCCTCTCTCACATTCGCGAAGTGGATGCAGTGATCGAGATGGTGCGGACGTTTGAAGACGCAGACATCATCCACGTGCATGAGAAAGTGGATCCGCTTTTCGACATCGGCATCATCAATATGGAACTCGAAGCGGCGGGGATCAAGAAGCCGACTCTCTATGTATTAAATGTTTCAGAAGTCTCTGGACAAATTTCTGCTGAATTTAAGAGTAAGATTCCCGGACCGTATCTAGAAGTTGATCCAGTTTTCGGCAAAGGACTCGATAAACTTATTATTGAAGCTTACAAAATGCTTGATCTCATCACCTTCTTTACTACCGGAGAAGACGAGTCGAGGGCTTGGACTACCAAGAGGAATGCTACCGCACCAGAAGCTGGCAAATCGATCCACACCGATTTCCAACAGAAGTTTATCCGCGCGCAAGTTGTTTCTTATGACAAATTAGTTGAAGCAGGTTCTTTTGCAAAAGCACGGGAGAAAGGATTGGTGAGAACAGAAGGGAAGGAGTACGTAGTGCAGGACGGGGATGTTATAGAGTTTTTAATATAGAAATTGAAAAGGCCCGCGCGGTGCGGGCCTTCTTGGTGGGAGCGGCGGCGGGGGAGCTACTTCTGGTCTTCGGCGGCCACCTTCATGATCTGTGCGATGGTTCGGACGAAGTAGGTGTTGCCGTGTTGGTCAGTGATGAATCCAAGGAATCCGTTCATTGTCATTCTCCTGCGAGCCTAGTTTAGTAGTTCTAAAGGTCGGCTCAGAACCCTCTGCATCTATCATATCATAGTCTAATGTGCTTGTCAAGCACATTATTACACTAAATTGTCAATCAAAAATAGGCCTATTTTTACCCTAAATATGCTATAATCTAGCCATGCATCCCGTAGTAGAATTTTAATCCGATTATGTTCTATGTTTATCTTCTCGAAAGTGAAGATGGCCACTTATATACTGGGTATACTTCTGATCTTAAGAAAAGGTTAAAGGAACATAATCAAGGACTAAATTTTTCTACAAAACGCTACGGGAGATGGAAGGTTGTGTATTACGAAGCCTCACTTAATCAAGTTGATGCTAGGAGGAGAGAAAAGTACCTTAAGACAACTCAGGGCGGCAGATTGATAAAACGGCGTCTCAAAGAGTACTTTTATCAGAAAAATTTAGTAGATTAAAATTTCACTACAGGATGCAAAACAAAATAACTGCCAAAGACTTCTTTTTACACATAGCCGCTATTATTCTTCTATACGCGGGGACAGTGGCGCTTCTCAATATCTTGTTTAATGTCATTAACGTCGCATTCCCACAAGTTACCCAATACAATTACTACAGCTCTCCTTCTATCAGTTTCCCAGTGGCGACACTTATCGTCGTCTTCCCGCTCTTCCTTTTTCTCGCCAACTTACTTCGCAAAGGGTATGCCCTCGATCCAAGTCAGAAGGAATATCCTGTACGCAAAGGGCTCATTTACCTCACTCTATTTATAGCTGGGGGAGTATTGGCTGGAGATTTGGTCACTCTTATCTACTATTTCTTGGATGGACAGGAACTAACCACCGCTTTTCTCCTGAAGATTCTCTCGGTGCTAGTTGTTACAGGTTCTATTTTCGGTTACTACATGGATGATTTGAAAGACAGACTCACAGGCGGGCGCAGAAATATCTGGAGAGTGGTGGCGGCGGTTCTGGTCGTCGGCTCGATTGTCGCAGGATTTAGCGTACTTGGCACTCCAGCCACTCAACGCGCTTATCGTTACGACTCGCAGAAAGTTTCTGATCTACAAACCATCCAATGGCAGCTAATTAATTACTATCAACAGAAGGGGGCACTGCCAACCATGCTCGAACAATTAGAAGACCCTATCTCCGGCTCTAGTGTCCCGCTAGATCCTCAGGGTCAATCTTACGAGTACAAGAAGAATAACAACCTATCTTTCGAGCTCTGTGCTACGTTCAACAAAGAATCTCAAAACACCACCTCTTCCGTAACACGACCTGTGACGCTAGATGGCAAAATGCTTGATGAAAACTGGCAACACGACGCGGGCAACCAATGTTTCTCTCGTACTATCGATCCCCAACTTTATCCTGTGAGGAAGTAGGCTCCGCAAAATAACACGAAAAAACACGGAAGTATTTTCTGCTGAAAATCTTCCTGACTCTCGCGCCGACGCGCTCCGAGATGTTTTTTCTTAGTTATTTTGCTACGCTGTAGTTAATTGCTTATGTCAAAAGAATACGATCCTAAAGAGATAGAAAATAAGTGGCAAAAGGAGTGGGAGAAGAGTGGTATTTATACGACTCCAGATGAATCCAATAAAGAAAAATTTTATTTTCTAGTTGAATTTCCTTACCCCTCTGGCAATCTTCACGTCGGGCATTGGTACGCATTTGCCGTGCCAGATATAGCTGCGCGTTTTCATCGCATGAGCGGTAAGAATGTTTTATATCCGATCGGTTTCGACGCCTTCGGCCTACCTGCAGAAAATGCTGCCATACAGAGAGGTTTGAATCCTCGTGAATGGACAATCAGCAACATCGACTACATGAAGAACCAACTCCGAAGCATGGGGGCCTCCTTTGACTGGTCGCGAGAGGTAGTCACTTGTACACCAGAATACTACAAGTGGACGCAGTGGCTTTTCTTGAAGCTTTTTAAAAATTCTTTGGCATACCAGGCCGAGAGAGAAGTAAACTGGTGTCCTAAGGATAAAACTGTTCTGGCTAACGAACAGGTTGTAGATGGTAAGTGTGAGCGATGTGGCACCGAAGTAGTGATGAAGAATTTGCTTCAGTGGAATATTAAGATCACTGATTATGCTGACAAGTTGATCGATGGCTTAGAAAATCTTGATTGGCCAAAAGCCATCAAAGAGTCACAGAAGAATTGGATAGGACGCTCGGATGGCGCTCTCATCAAGTTCGATGATGTAGAAGTGTTTACTACTCGCCCGGACACAATCTTTGGCGCTACATTTGTCGTAGTTAGTGGCAAGGAAGACAGGTTTACCGGAAGATATGTGACCAATCCTGCGACGAAGGAAAAAATTCCTGTCTGGGAAGCGGAGTATGTGTACTCCGACTACGGTACCGGAGCGATCATGGGTGTACCAGCTGACGATGAGCGTGACATGGAATTTGCTAAAAAATATGATCTGCCGATCATTACGGATTATAAGAAGGCTGGGGCTGAAGATTTCGGTAAAAAGGTTACAAAATACAAACTTCGCGATTGGGTGGTTTCCAGACAAAGGTATTGGGGAGTGCCTATACCTATTATTCATTGTGAGAAATGTGGGGCACAACCTGTGCCTGACGATGATCTTCCTGTGATGTTGCCAGAAATTGCGGATTATCTTCCTCGCGATGACGGCAAGTCACCACTCGCAAAGGCGCGAGAATGGGCAGAGGTTAAATGTCCCAAGTGTGGTGGCACAGCCGAGAGGGAAACAGACACTCTAGATACCTTCGTCGATTCCTCATGGTATTTCTTGCGCTATACAGATCCAAAAAATAAGGAACTGTTTGCAGATAAGGATAAATTAAAGAGTTGGATGCCCGTAGACTTCTATTCTGGGGGAGCGGAGCACACCACCATGCACCTGCTTTACTCTCGTTTTTGGCACAAAGCCCTCTTCGATCTCGGGTTGGTAAACGAGAACGAACCCTATCTTCGTCGCATGAATCGCGGACTCATTATGGGTCCTGATGGGCAAAAAATGAGTAAGTCCAAGGGCAATGTCATTGATCCAGATAAGGAAGTCGAGCGACTTGGATCGGATACGGTGAGAACCTACCTTGCTTTTATTGGTCCATACAATGAAGTCGGGGCCTACCCCTGGAATCCTGACGGCGCAGTAGGTGTAAGAAGGTTCTTGGAGAGAGTTTGGAGATTGGAAAATAAGATTGGAGACAGCGCGCCAGAAAACAATTTACTCCACCCTACGATTAAGAAAGTGGGAGAAGAAATTTCTTCAATGAAGATGAATACTGCTGTCTCTGCCCTAATGATTTTGGTTAATTCTCTCGACAAGCAAGAAAATATTTCTAAAGACGATTACAAAACCCTGCTTCTTCTCCTCGCGCCCCTCGCTCCGCACATCACAGAAGAGTTGTGGCAAGATCTCGGGCACAAAGATTCTATACATACACAAACCTGGCCAACATATGATCCGAAGAAAATTGAGAAGGATGAAGTAACGCTCGCTATACAGATTGATGGTAAAGTCAGGGCAACTCTCTCTACTTCTCGCGATCAAGATGAAGAAGGGGTTAAAACTCTAGCACTAGCCTTGCCAGAAGTTAAGAAGTGGTTAGGCGACAAGGAGCCCAAGAGGGTTATCATCGTGCCTGGGAGGATCATAAGTATCATTACCACCGCCAAGGCGGGGCAGGCTTGACACGGATATGGTATAATGATACAAATAACAACACAAGATAATTTATGAGCGAAAAGATCAATCTAAGCTTCAAACCCAAGGAGGTCACCAAGCGTCTTTTGTCGATTTTAACCAAGCGTGGTCAAGACGTTTTGGCTAGTCGCTACGGGCTTGGGTCTAAGGCTACCAAGCTCACCCTAGACGCTATAGGTAAGAAATATGGTATCACCCGTGAACGCGTACGCCAGATCGAGAACCACTCTCTTACCACTATCCGCAAATCGAAGGTCTACAAAGATGCCGAACCTATTTTTGCCGAACTGAAGGAGCTTATCGTCAACCTCGGGAGCATTGTTTCTGAGAAAGATCTATTGACTCACTTGAACAAAGATCCAAATATTCAAAACCATTTCCATTTCATACTGGTCATTGGCGAATCATTTAAGCGAGAGAAAGAAGATGATGAGTTCAAACATCATTGGCATGTTGATGCTGATTTGGCAGGGAAGATCAAGTCCGCTCTTCGCAAACTTTACTCTAAACTATCTGACGACGAGCTGGTATTCGAGAGCGATCTCATCGACTCTTTCCTCGAGGAGGTGAAGGACATCAATGACAAGTACAAGAATGAAGAGGTCATCAAGCGCTGGCTCTCTATCTCTCACAAGATTGGCAAAAATCCTTTGGGCGAGTGGGGTCGATCTTCTTCTTCCAACGTCAATGCCAAGGGAATGCGAGATTATGCTTTCCTGGTCATTCGCAAGCACGGCTCCCCAATCCACTTCAAGGAGGTAGCCAAGGCTATCACTCAATATTTCGATAAAAAGGCTCACGTAGCCACCACCCACAACGAATTGATCAAGGATCCTAGGTTTGTACTAGTCGGTCGCGGACTCTACGCTCTTGCAGAATGGGGTTATATGTCTGGTGTGGTCAAAGACGTCATCAAGAAAATTCTAGAAAAGGAAGGCCCTCTCTCCAAGGAGAAAGTTATCGAGAAGGTTCTCAAGGAACGCTATGTCAAAGAGAATACGATTCTGGTCAATCTCCAGAATTCTAGGTATTTCAAGAAAGACAAGGAAGGTCGCTACCAAAACGCCTAAGTTCGAGGTAGAATTAAGTCATGTTCGGTGACTTGATCTCTCTTTTCCAAGACGATTTATATATAAAGGTCGGAAAAACTATTTTCTCGATCTGGCCTATTTGGTTGCCTGTTATTCTCGGCACCACCTTTTTTCACTCCTGGGTTACTTATGTACGTAGAAACTGGTTACGTGGGCAAGGCTATGTTCTCCTAGAAATCAAGATTCCTAAAGACGTGTCCAAGTCACCGGCCGCCATGGAATTGGTGCTCCAAGGCATCTGGGAGAATGCCAATATCTCTACACCTGCAGATGCTTTCTGGGAAGGGAAAATGCGCGAATGGTTCTCATTGGAGATAGTTTCAATTGGTGGGGAAGTGAAGTTCTTCATATGGGCTTTTCCAAGATGGAAGAAAATTATCGAGTCTAGGATCTATGCCCAATACCCTGGGGCAGAAGTGATGGAGGTCGAGGATTACGCCTTAAAGCTAAACTATGTTTATAATCAGAATTATGTTTGGGGTATTACTACTGAACTAGTTAAGCCCGATCCGTATCCCATCAAGACTTATATTGAATACGAACTTGATAAAAGTAAGGGTGACGAACAAGAAGAGATAGTGGATCCTATCACTCCCATGCTCGAATATTTGGGGACACTCGGCTCCCATGAGACGGCCTGTATTCAGATCATGATCAGGGCCCATGCCAAAGAGAATTATCTCTATGGTCGTATTAGACCCAAGGATGACTGGAAGGCTAGTATCAAGACAGAAATAAAAAAGATTATTGAGGAAGAAGCCTTAATTAAAGGTGAGAAGGACAAACCAGCTTCGATGCTGGCCCTGACAGATGAGCAGAAAGCTACCATTAAGGCCATTGAGAGGAATGCAGGGAAACTCGCTTTCGATACCATGATACGCATGCTCTACATTGCTCCGCAAGATAATTATGAGAAAACCAGAGGCATTGGTCTCATCGGCAGTACTCGTCAGTTCGGTTCACAGAATCTCAATGGTATAAAGCCAGATTGGTTTTCTGGTCTAACTCACTCTTGGCAAGATTTTAACGATATTAATAAAAAAACCAGACTTAGAACACTTGTCGATGCCTACAAGCGCAGGTCCTTCTTTGAGGCGCCTTATAAACATCTGAATGGCAAACCGTATGTACTTACTACAGAAGAGGTTGCTACAGTTTTCCACTTTCCTGGGACGGTGGCTACTACTCCAACCCTGTCTCGTGTACCTTCCAAGAAGGGGGAAGCTCCAGCCAACTTGCCAGTCTGATGTTGGGGCTCCGTCTTTTCATCGCGGGGGCAGTTTTACTCTCTCTATTTTTTTGGTTTACTGCCCCACCGTTTTCTTTCCCCACTGACTCTATAGTAGTTGTCTCAGAAGGTACTGGGCTCTTTGAGCTTTCGGAGAAGTTGCGGGAAGAGAGAGTGGTGAGGTCTCCTTTCTGGTTTCGTGTGGCCGCCATTGTGCTCGGTGGGGAGCGAGACATGAAAGCGGGGGAGTACTACATGTCTCGTCCCGAAAATACTTTTGTCATCGCTTGGCGCGTGCTACACGGTGATTACGATATAGAAACTATCAAGATGACTATTCCGGAAGGCTTCACCGTCGAGGAGATATCCTCACTTTTCGACGATAGGTTCCAACTTTTCGATCACCATCGATTCATGGTCGAAGCGCGGGAAGGCTATCTTTTCCCTGATACTTATTTTATGCCAGTAAGTGCTACCGCCTCCTCCACCATTCTTTTACTTGAAAATAATTTTGAGAGGAGAGTTTTTAGTCTGCTTGGGGAAATTGAAGCCTCAGGGCATTCTCTCGATGAGATCATCAAGATGGCGTCGATTCTAGAAAGTGAACTCAAAACTATAGAAGACAAGAAGATTGCTTCAGGTATTCTCTGGAAACGCTTGAAGCTTGGCATGCCTCTTCAAGTAGATTCTGATCCAGACACCTACAAGCACACAGGTTTTCCACCTAAACCAATATCCAATCCAGGTATTGAGAGTGTCCTCGCGGCTCTTCGTCCCACTACTACTTCGTATCTATACTTCTTGACAGGTGATGATGGTACGACGCATTATTCCAAGACCTTTGAAGAACATGTCGCCAAAAAACTCAAATACATCAAGCGCTAGAGGTAAGGTCTTCATCGGCCTCTCGGGTGGGGTGGATAGTGCCGTTAGTGCGGCGCTACTTAAAGAGCAAGGTTATGATGTTACTGGCGTATTTATCAAAGTCTGGCAACCAGATTTTTTGCCCTGCACTTGGAGAGAAGAACGGCGCGATGCTATGAGAGTAGCGCTCGCGCTTGATATCCCATTTCTCTTTTTCGACTTCGAAGAAGAATATAAGAAGGGTGTGGTGGATGCCATGTTGTCCGAATACAAGGCCGGGCGTACTCCCAACCCAGATGTGCTTTGCAATAAAGAAGTTAAGTTCGGCGCATTTTGGAAGAAGGCTAAAGATCTGGGTGCTGATTTTATCGCAACCGGTCACTACGCAAATATTGCACAGAGTCTGCTTCATGAGGGGAGGGATAAAGAAAAGGATCAATCCTACTTCCTCTGGACACTAACTCAAGATGATTTGTCGCACATCCTTTTCCCCGTGGGGGATCTGGAGAAGAGTGAGGTGCGCAAACTGGCACACAAGTTTGATCTCCCAGTTTCAGAAAAGAAAGATAGTCAGGGTATCTGTTTTATCGGTGATGTGAGTATGGAAGAGTTCCTCTCTCATTTTATCGAGACTAAATCTGGAAATGTTTTAAATACTTCGGGTGTTGTCATAGGCTCTCACCGTGGGGCGTTGCTCTACACTATTGGCGAGAGGCACGGGTTCGATGTTTCTAAGAAAAAATCTGAAGATGGTGCTTTCTATATTGTGTCCAAGGATATTGAGGCCAATACCATCACCGTCTCAAACAAAGAGCCGGAAATTATATCTCTTTCTCCGACTAAGATTGTAGTGAAGAATGTTAATTGGATGAGTGAACCGGCGGAAGCATCACTTTCTGCAAGGATAAGATATCGTGGAGAAAAAATACCCATAACTATTAAAGATTCGACTTCTGATAGCGCTACAATTACATTTGAGAAACCCGTACGCGGTCTTTCCCTCGGCCAGTCTATGGTTTTCTACAGCGGTGAGGTGTGTCTTGGCGGGGGAATAATGGATAAGTCGTTGGTAGTAGGTCGTCGGTTGTAGGTTATAATAATGTCATGTCTCCTGCGGATAGAATAACTATTGTCAAAGCGAATGGTGAGAGGGAAACTTTCGAACCAGAGAAACTTCGTGAGTCCCTCCTCCACTCTGGGGCATCAGAAGAAGCAGTGGAAGATGTTCTCTCCCATCTGCTACCTGAACTCCATGACGACATGACCACAGGCGAGATCTATAGACACGCCTTCGCTATTCTTCAAGGGATTTCGAAACCTGCGGCCAGGAGTTACTCTCTCCGTCGCGCGGTTATGGATCTAGGGCCATCGGGGTTTCCTTTCGAAGATTTCGTGGCTGAAATTCTCAAGGCCAAAGGATTCAAGTGTGAGACTCGCCAGACTGTGCTCGGCGGATGTGTGCCACACGAAGTAGATGTCGTGGCCTATAATGACAAAAAACTCATCATGGTGGAAGCCAAATTCCACAACGAGCTCGGCACCAAGTCAGACCTGAAAGTGGTGCTTTATATCAAAGCCCGTTTCGACGATCTTCGAGACAACGTCTTCAACTACGGTGGGGAGAATAGGAAGATTACGGACAGTTGGCTCGTGACCAACACCAAGTTTTCCAGCACGGCTATCCACTACGGAGTTTGTAAGGATCTGACTATGATAGGATGGAATTATCCGGAGGAGGGTAGTTTACAAAACATGATCGAGGAAGAAGGACTTCACCCGATCACTTGTCTAAACTCCCTTTCATCCGCAGAAAAAAAAGTTCTTATCGGGCAAAACATAGTTCTCTGTTCTTCGATCAAAGAAGATCAGGGGCTCTTGAATAAGTTTCTCGGAAATTCCTTTAATACTGAAGCAGTTATTAATGAAATAAACGAATTATGACAGAACCATTTATAAATCTTATCGTCGCAGTAGTGCTCGGATCTGCTCTCGGGCTCGAAAGAACCTTGGCCCACAAGACTGCTGGTGTTCGCACCTTCGGCTTGGTTTCCATGGGCTCCTGTCTGTTCATCCTTATAGCAAGGGCTGTGATGCCAACTATTGAGACTTTTAATTATGACCCATTAAGAATTGCTGCTGGAGTAGTCATGGGTATTGGGTTTCTCTGCGGAGGAGTAATTGTCTTCAAAGACTCGACTCTAGTAGGGCTTACGACTGCGGCGGGGCTATGGGTAGCGGCCGGTATCGGTATGGCCGTGGGTTACGGGCTAATATCTCTGGCTGTGTTTGCTACGGTGGCCACTCTCCTTGTTTTCACACTCTTCTGGTTTATAGAAAATATGATTGCTACTAGGAGTTGAGATGGACGAAAGAGACGAAGCTTTAAAAAAGATTAAGGACGAGGTGGTGGGGTTATCCGCCTCGCCGCTTTACGCTTCTCGAATAGAGAACAAATATTTCCCCGTGATAGGAGAGGGGAGCCACACGGCCGAAATTATGTTTATCGGCGAGGCGCCGGGGGAGAACGAGGCCAAGACCGGCAGGCCATTCTGCGGGCGGGCGGGCAAGGTGCTCGATGATCTGTTGGTTTCGGTCGGCATAGAGAGGAAAGATGTTTACGTGACCAATATTGTTAAGGACCGCCCGCCCGCTAACCGCGATCCACTTCCAGACGAGATAGAAATTTATGGGCCATTTCTCGATAGGCAGATTGAGATTATCAAACCGAAAGTGGTGGCCACTCTCGGACGCTTCTCGATGCAGTACGTGATGAATCGCTATGGTTTGGGATTTGAACTAGATTCTATTAGCAAACTGCATGGCAAAGTTTTTGATATTAACTTCTCCGCCACCAGGACTGGCGGACCCGCCGATACGAATGGCGGGAAGTTTGTACCCCTATATCACCCCGCCGCCGCTATCTACAATCAACACCTTCTCGATAC
>JBAQWR010000027.1:0-11370 GCA_049299015.1 Minisyncoccia bacterium
AGGACGATACCATCACGCACCTCCTTTATAGGGACAAAATCTTGAGTAGCGCTAGTTGCTTGAGCCATCCTTTAATTATATACCAGACTTGTCGTTCGTCGGAGTGGTTGGATTCTGATTTTCCTTAATGTCTAGACTCCAAGTGAGTTCTTTGAGCTTCGAGTCAGAAAGTTTCGGCACATATACCTGTTCCAACGGTTTTCTTGATTCTTGATTCGCGTTTCCTGCTTCTGGCTTCTTATCTTCCTTCTTCCATATATAGAGCTTGTTGGTGAGAGTGTACTTCACAAACGCCTCAACTACGTTGATAAATGGTTTATCATTGATCTTATAGAATGCAAGTGCGGCTCCAAATAGGACTATAGGTAGAGAAATGATGATGGCCAGGAATCTTGGCAAAAGGATAAATAGGACAACCGCAACACCCGCGGCACCAGCGACGTAGATAAATTGTTTGAAGGTCAAAGGCCCGAAAATCTTGTCTTCTACTTCGATAAATTGTGGTACTTGGAATCTCATTTTAGTGGTTCGCGATACGGATCCTTACTATCAGGATATCTATAATCAGGTAGTGGTGTCTGTACCTTCGGTTGCTCTTGATTTGTTGTCTGTCGTGAGTCGTGAGTCGTTTGTTCGACGTGTGGAACACTATGTGCCACCTCTCCTTTTTCAACCATTGGGAGATTATCAGGCGCAATTTCTGGGACGGAGAGAGTAGCAACTGGTTCTAATTTATTTGCTTCTATAAATTCTTTTATATCAATCTTGTATTTACTCAAAATGTTATCTTGAATTACTGATTTCAATTTGGATAAGCTATTTAAATCTTTTCCACTCAATTTGGTAATATTACTTATTGCCTCATCTAAACTTTGCAAACAATACATAGTATAAAGTATTTCACTGTCAGCCAAATTTTCTTGGTCCTGATTTAATCCAGCTTCTCTTAAAGATTTAGCAACGAGTTCAGTTGTTTCATTAGACATAATTAAATCCTGAATTTCCGGTGGAAGTCTTTTGTAACTCTCTCTAATTTGTTGCGGTGCAAATGTCATATTTATGAGAAACCATTATTTCTACCGTCCGCAGAAGTTACCCATGCGGATGCTGGACCTCCTGCTGTCGCAATTGCGGTACCGAGAGGAAGGATATCAGCTGGATTTAATTCTGGCCCCATACGTTTTAACATCTGTTGCGTGTATGCTTGGAGCATAGTTGGGTGTAATAGCTCACCCGTATTCATCTCAAGAGCCGCAACCTCTTTAGGACCCAAATCCTTCAGTGAGGCTTGAACGTTAGCAACAGTTCCAGTAGCCAGTGCCCCAAACAAAGGAGCCCTTCTGGTATTTTGTAGGTCTCTTTTCTGGCTACTAGTAAACTTACTGCTCTTGTTTACTGATTCAATCTGCGACGCTTTCATCTGTTCTACAAAATCAAGATTTTTCAAATGATCAGGATTAATCATCTCAAGTTCAGAATCAGATAATCCTCTAATCTTGCCACGTACACTGGTGGCTCCAGCTCCACCCGGAGCCAGCGCTGTATTAATGTCAGAGAATCTTCTTTCTTTAAGAGCACCCCTCTCTGCTTCCGAGAATTGATCACTTTTATTAAGTGCCTCAAGTTGTTTAACACTAATAGCGTTAGCAAAGTTTTGTTTCTGTAGAAGCTCTCTATTAGATGCCACAAGTGCTTCTGTTTGCTTGTCAGTAAGTTTTGCAAGAGCTTTTTCCATAGCATTGTAAGCTGGGCTACCGACTGCTGCATCAGCTCCATTCCTAACATCTCTCCTTGCTTGTGCTTGTGCCAAGTCTTCTGCAGCGCCAGCTTCACGGTCATGTACTCTTTTCCTGCTTTCTTCTCTAGTATCCACAAATCCACGCTTACCTCCTTCACCGACACCAGTCTGTCCAGCGGCAAATGCTCCAACTGCTACGCTTGGAATAGGTACATCATTGAAACCAAGCTTTTTGCCAATTTTTGTTCTACCAACAGTTCCTTCAATAGCTGCTCCAACGACACTAGTTGGGATAGTAGCATTGCGAGCGTCGAATGTGCCGGCTTTAGCTTTATTAGCAGTGTAAAGAGCCAAACGAGAAGCTGCTCCTGCGAATCCTGTTCTTTTATTAGCAGCTTCCTGCAAGCGAGCGCTTTCTGCGGCCATCGCCCCAAATCTGCCGATACTAGCTCTACCTGCCCATCCTAATCCTCCGATACCTTTGTCACTTGCAGCTCCTATGGCCCACTTTGTTGCCCCACTGACTGCTGGCCCAGCTTTACCTGCCCATTCCTTAGCAATTACAAGGGCAGCAATAAGGAATGCAATCATGACAATGAAGTTCACTATCAAAGCCACTGATGACTGTGATGGGGCGCTAGGTGAACTACCATCAGCACCAACAGATCCTGTAAAAAGTTCCACCATACTACCGCCTTTAATGTCAATGAATCCACTACTTGCGATAGTGACCACTATCCACAAAAGCATTAGTAATATCGGTGCAAAAAAGGCTTGACCGGAGAGCGCGTCCCACCACTGGTTCCAAACCTTTTTGAATTCTGGTAAAACGAGGCCCATGAAAGCCAGAGGAGACAAGATCATGACCATGATCAAAACTACGAAACGGATGATAAGCATAATAGCGGCGGCGAAGAGGACAAATGCCGTGATAAGGCTTACCACACTACCCATCAACCCGATAATTATCAACTTCTTCCCTTCAAAAGCTTGACCGGCCAGACTAACAACACCCCCACTAGTATCAAAAAGGTTTGTAATGTATAGGTGTTGTACTAATTTACCAGCCAAACCAGTTGTGACACTTCCATCAAGCGCTCCGGGAGCTATAGCATCGTAGAAAAGTATGGCTAAAACATTTGATATATCTATAACTATCCTAGTGAAGAAGAGACTGAAGTTTATGAGAATGGCAACCACGACGACATTGATGATAGTTTTTTTAACATCACTACCTATACCCAAGATGGTTTGTATGGCCGCGTAGAGGAGAATGAATATGAAACCCATATTAGCAAGGTCACGTATGGTAGTCCAAGCCTTATTTAATGTGGTAACGTCTCGAATATTGTCACTCATCTCAACGATCGTATATTGAGTTACATAATTTAATATCGATCCCGCGAGCCAAGTAAGAAGGTTGGCGACTTGGAGGATGAGAATGGCTAACCACCCCAAGGGCGCAATTAGAATATTGGTGCCAAATTCGAGGATTTTATTTACAGTGGCTAGCGCCCCTTTGCCAGCATCTCTATTAACCTGTTCTTGTGTCGAGTCAGGGTGAACACAAGACACACCAACTGAGTTACCTACACCAACAACTCTTTCAACATGACCTTCTGGGCATTGTCCTCCTTGTGGTCGCGGAAATGTGTGTGCTTGTAAAGCATTTGGC
Organism: Minisyncoccia bacterium; assembly: GCA_049299015.1. Lineage (GTDB taxonomy): Bacteria > Patescibacteriota > Minisyncoccia > Phycocordibacterales > Zambryskibacteraceae > UBA5004. Next base: position 3,414 of record JBAQWR010000027.1, read on the forward strand.
ACAAACAATCCCCCCACCACAAAAACGAGTGTGAGAGTGAGGATAAGAGAAGAAATGTGTGGGAAGAATTTTCTCATTTTGTACAAACCAAAGTGTAAGTCGAGGTGGCTGTTGGGAAAACAATTTGTGAACCAGAGATGGCTTTGGTACCACTCCACGCTCCAGAAGCAGTACAAGAGCTAGTGTTGGTTGAGAACCAAGTGAGAGTAGAAGATTGTCCGGAGGTTATAGACGTCGATGAAGCATTGAAGGTAAGAGTAGGAGAAGTATAAGTAGAAGGGACAACCGTTACGGTAACTGATTTCTCCACAGTCCCACCATTTCCAGCACAGTTCAAGATATAAGTTGAGGTGGTAGTTGGAGAAACAATTTGTTTTCCAGAGACAGCCTTAATCCCACTCCATGCGCCAGTAGCAGTGCAAGAGGTGATGTTGTTTGAGAACCAATTGAGAGTAGAAGATTGGCCGAAGAGGATAGTGGATGTGGAAGCAAAGAGTGCGATGGTGGGGGTGAGTGGCGTGACAACTGCCACAGTAACTGACTTGCTCACAGTAGGAGGAGTGGGTGGTGGTGGCGTTGGGTAAGGGTATGGCGGAGGGGGTGGAGGGGGAGTTGGAGTTGGACTGGGGGTTGGAGTAGGCGAAGAAGGTGGCGGAGGGGGAGGGGGAAGTGGCGCAGGAGAACCGCCACTCCCAGTACCTGGGTCTATCCTATTGCCTTCTACACAAAGAGCGGCAGACCAGCCAGTAAACTCGCAAGCTACAGTATTAACATTTACACTACTTCCCCCTTCAACACTTACACTAATATCTATTTCAATTAGTGAACATTTTGGTGGATCAGTTTCTAGAGTACAGCCACTACCATATTCTATATAACAGTTGCCATTCTCGTTCCATTCGCAAGCGGCCGCTATAGCGCTCCGCTCACAATAAGTTGCACATTCTGCAGCAGTCCCTATCCCAGTTATAGTTTCTTCACTATAGTCAGTGCAGTTTCTAATAGCCGAGCTTGGAATCATTTCACCACAGGTGCCACTTGTTATTTCATCTGTTAGAGGGGGAGGGATGTTGCCAATTGTTGTAATCTTCGGGTTCTCGCATGTGCCAAATTCTTTCACAACTTCTTCTAAATATTCCAAATTACTTTCAACGCGATCCTCTAAATTTCCTAGACCACCACCAGCGTTACCCCTGAATTTGGTGAGGTCTAAATCATTTCCGTCCGCTGAAAGCGATTCCATAACTTTGTTGAGATAAACTTCAAAACGGTTTACAGAAACTTCCATATTGTCAAAGTATGGTGTGCGATAAGTCTGAACATCGCTCAAGAGACCTCCGATTGCACTATCAACTTCAGATACTCGATTACCCCAAATATTGGCATCAGCCGGGTTTGTTAAATTGTCACTATCCTTAAACTGATAAGAGTGAGAGTTTACGAAACTTTGAAAATCCTTAAGAACTAGCATAGAATTGTTTGTTGATTGGCAGATAGGGGTGAAATAAGGAGAATTCGAAACACTTTTTGATTTTAGACATCCGATAGTGCTAGAGGCTGTTCCTCCGTGGTAACAAACATCGACTTGGCTCCTCAAGCTCCCGTCCTGATCTCTATCTTGACCTTCAGGTATGTCATCGCCATCTAGGTCAATTCTTCCGACTCGACTATTGATGTTGCCGCCACTAGTAGTAACACTGGTGTTGTTAGAATTTACATTGCTACCGAAGAGACCTTTAGGGCCGAATACAAATTTAGTCAAAAGTCCGTTGGCAAAGGAACTGACCAACTGGTCTAAACTCTGGGCTGTTATGAGCTTATCAAGCCCTGATGGCAAAACTTTGTCAAGTTGCGATTTTATAGTTGACCCTGGAGTTTGTGTCGGACCGCGTTCGAGACACTCTCCTTCTGCACGTCCAGACACATATTCAGGATTAGGCATAAATTCACTTCCATAATCAGGGTCTGCAGCGATAAATTCTGGAGGGTTTGTCTTAGCGCAATCTGACCAACTTAGATAACCACTATTCCAACCAAGTTGTTTGTCCTGAAGGCCAACAGCTGTTGCGACACGAGAATCCAACTCAATTTTGGCATCCAGATATGCACCATAAGGGTTGTTAGAACTATTTTGAGTCATAGAAAACCATGCATCCCATCCACCCTGATTAAAGTCACCATAAAAAGCCTCAAGATTCCCCGCTATGCCGGTAAAAGTACATTGAAACTGGCTAGGAGCATAGTAACTTTCTAGTAATGCAAGGCGTACTTGTGTTCTAAACGGAGAACAAAGAAAATTAAGATCACTTCCTTGTATAAATGTTCCCGCCTCATAGTCTGCAATATTTGTGAGAAATTGTTTTGGGTCGGTGGCGTATGCTGGCCCCCCCTCGAAGCCCTTATTGGCCCAATCGATAGTAGATTTCACCATGTCATCTATCAATTTTTGAGCCAATGTTTGGGCCAAGTGCTCGCCTATTTTTTCTACCCACTGTTTAACATCTATAACAATATCTCCAAATCCAAGGAAAGCCTCTGCCTTTGGGGCAAAAGTCGGCATATAAAAAATGGAAGAAATGACAGAAAGAGTGATGAGGAATGTAGCCGATTGTCTTCTAAGCATCTTTATTAAAATTATATACCATTTGCGGTCAAGATTTGGCTAATTCTGTCTAATAATACTCGTTCTTTTTCTATATTCTCACTTAGCACAACCAAGCCGGCGAAAGCAGAAGTCGAGTCTTGCTCTGCCTCGGACAGAGATTTCATCGCGTGCGCGCTGGATAAGTAATTGTTAATTAGTTGAAGGTGTGTGGGTGCAATAGATTTCGGTACCGATAAATCTTTTAGCTTGAGACTTGCAAGTGTGTAAGCTCTGCCAATCGATAGGGCGAACGGATATAATGAGGCGTTTAATGTCCCTAAATCAGTATTGGATCCTTGGGATCTGGTAATTTGTCTCGCCAGATTTCTATGTATCTCCAACATCGCGTTAGCATAGTTTTGGGAGTTAGTTTTGCTATCAGATACGGATTTAATATCCTCCAGAGTCAATACTGGCGATTGACCTATCATAGGGATACTCTCTACATATTGATTGGCCAAATTTTCTATAGTGGCCTCTGTAGCCTGACCATTTGCCGCCATGCTAATGTAGTCCAAAATAAGTTGGCGGCTGATCAAATCGGTATTATTGACAGGGCCACTGAAGGGTATTGTAGTGGTCGCTCCTGGTTCAACAAAGTCGTTCAAAATTGGCCCATATTCTTCCTCTGTTATATCTGGTCTTTCAACAGCGACAATATTTTGTACTTCAGTGAGGTCGCTGAAACGTTGCCAAGAGGCGAGTCCAATTAAAATTACCGAAGCAGAAAGCGCCAACGCGAGTCTAAATGGCATAATGTACAAATTATATCAGATTTTTAGTCAATTTTTGCCACGTTTCAATCCCCACATCCTCGGCGCGGAGGTTATCGTCGAGGTTTAGTTTCTGAAAAGTTTTTTTGACCTTCTCTTTATCAAATATTACAGAGAGGTTAGAAGAGAGTTTCTTACGCTTCGACTTAAACCCCGCCCGCACCATCTCGAAAAACCTTTCCTCCCCAACCGTGGAAGCCGAGCTTCCACGGTTGAAGAAATCCTTGGATATATTTTCTATAGCAATAATTGCCGAGTCCACGCTGGGCATCGGAGCAAATGATCCTGCTTTCACAGTCTCCACATATCTAGGTTTTCCGTACACCTTCACCGATATAGATAAAATACTTTCCTTGTCGTCTTGAGCCACGATTCTTTGTGCCACCTCTTTCTGTACCAAGAGCACTATGGTCTCTGGTTGGCGCTCCGCGCCAAGAAACTTTTTCAAAATCGCTCCCGTGATGTTATACGGTATATTGGCAATTAGTTTATAATTTTCAATTTTCAATTCCAAATTTAAAATATCATCGTGAACCAATTCGAGTTTTCCATTACTTATTTCTTTTTCAAATTTTTGAGACAAAAATTTGAAAAGATCGTCATCCTTCTCCACCGCTACCACTCTAGCGCCAGTTGCCAGAAGTTTTTCCGTCAAAACCCCATTGCCCGGTCCTATTTCCAGAACAACATCTCCCTTACTAACCTCTCCAGCCTCAACAATTACTGAAAGCGCCCGCTCCGACTTCAACCAATGTTGTCCCAATGACTTCTTCGCTCTCATCTGGTATTTATTAGTTCAATCCCATCACTCTCTAATTCTTCGATAGAAATTTTTCTGTTGATAATATCCTTAAGTGTACTTTCAGCAAATTTTTTATAATCCTCCCTGTCCTTAAATTGATCTAACACAATCTCTTTTTTGCAAATTCCATTCTCAAACTTTTTATTTATATACTCATCCCAACTTGTTCTACTTAGTGTTGACACTCCGTGTCCACGAGTATGACCCAAGTGGTTTAAGTTCACATAAGCACTTAAGTGAAGTAGGTATTCATTTGTCTCAACATGTTTTACTTTAAAACTTCCCTGAAACAAGGCGCCAGATCTCTTGTATTTTGTATTAAAATATTTTGAGTACCCCATTCCAACTTTGTGCATGAACTTCTCTATCCCTTTTTCTGACACTTGCTCCAAAATTAAATGATAATGATTCGGATTTATACAGTACCCAACAATATTCACCAATCTATCTGTTGTTGACACGGAGTGTCGACGGCCTATATTCCCTATCACCTCAAGTGTGTTAAATTTCCCCATACCTTCAAGAAAACGTTCCAGATCATCATTCGAAATGAATATTTTCCTCTTATCCACACCTCTATTATAGGTGTGATAGATTTCACCTTCTGCAAATTCGACATCCCTCATTAACTTAATTATACTCTGTTGACACTCCGTGTCAACATTATGGTTTAAAAGTATCAACTAGAAATCTATTTCAAGAAGTGGTTTTCTGTGGACACCGGAATCATCAAATGATTCCCACTCCACCAGTGTTTCAGGAATGTCGAAAATAAATTCGGAAGGGATATTGACCTGTCTTCTGCCGAAGAGGGTGCGTGTTTCAGCGTACGAGAGAAATATCTTTTTACGTGCACGAGTGAGGGCGACGTAGAAGAGCCTCCTCTCCTCCTCTGCTTCTTCGGGGCTGATACTGTCGTCATTTATCCTCTGATGTGGGAAAAGCCCATCTTCAAGTCCTGTGACGAAGACTGTATCGAACTCAAGTCCTTTGGAAGCGTGTACTGTCATCAAGCGCACTGATTTTTCCTCATCTTTCATCTCATCTTGGTCGCTTTGCAAGGCCGAGTCAGATAGAAAATTTAAAATCCCCTCTTCCGGAGGCAAATGATCGTATCGAGAAGCGAAGTTTGAAAGTTCATAAGCATTTTCAAGTCTGGCCGCACCCTCATCTCCCCCATCCTTCCACTCCTCTTCGAGTCCCGTGCTCTTTATGATGAAGGAGATAGTCTCGCTCAGTTTTTTTTCCTTAGAAACTTTTTCAATCTCACCGAGCAGTGACCTGAAATTTAGAATTTTTGTCTTCATCGCTAGTGGTAAGGATGACTCGGCACCTGAAAATACTTTTAAGATAGTTGTCTTGCCTATGCCTCGTGCCGGCACGTTTATAATACGTTTCAAATCAGACAGACTCTCTGGGTTAAGTGCTGCACGCAGATATGAGATGACATCCTTAACCTCTTTGCGCTCGAAGAAGCGAGTGCCGAGAAGTTGGTATGGGATATTGTGATTTATAAAGGCCTCCTCGAGAACTCGCGATTGGAAATTGGCCCGGAAAAGTACCGCAATCTCATCTGGCGAAGCCCCGCCTCGTATAAGCTCCTCTGCACGGCTTGCCACGAATTCTGCCTCACTTGTCTCGTCAAACCCTTGAAATATGCCAATTTTCTCACCAGTGACATTGGAGGTAAAAAGGTTTTTCTTGCGTCTGATCTTATTTTTCTCGATTACCGTATTGGCCGCTTCTAAAATAGTTTTGGTAGAACGATAATTTTCTTCCAGAGTTATCGTCTCTACGCTTTCGTAATCTTTTTCGAAGTCGAGAATGTTTTTTATATCTGCCCCACGCCAAGAATAGATATTTTGATCTATGTCCCCCACCACACAAATATTTTTATTTTTCCCTGCTAGTATTTTCGATATCTCATATTGGACGCGGTTGGTGTCTTGATACTCGTCTACGTGAATGTAGTGCCAAGTGTTTTGATAGTAGTCACGCACCGTCTGATCAGTGCTTAGTAAGTTCATAGTTTTCAAAAGTAGATCGTCGAAATCGAGCGCGTTGTCTCTGGTGAGCACCTTCTCATACTCTGGCCAGACTTGCCCCACCACATTTGCGAAATATCCACGTCCCTCTCTGTCAATATAGTCATCTAGACTTGCACCACGACCTTTTTCTTTCGAAATTATACTCATTACTCGAGCTGGGTCATGTGTTTTTGGGTCAAGACCGACAGTTTCAAGAGCTTCCTTCACCGCCTTTTTACTATCATCTCGGTCGAATATGGCGAAGTCCTTTCTTTTGCCAATCTTGGCAGACTGTTCCCTCAATATATGAACTCCGAGGGAGTGGAAGGTACTTACGAAAGGTCGCTCGGTAAAGCTAATAGGCCGATTGAGTGACTCATCGTCTCGAAGTCTTTTTTCTATCCTTTCACGCATTTCCCTAGCTGCTTTGTTGGTGAAGGTGATGGCAAGTATGGTCGAAGGGGCCACGCCTTTGTGGACGAGGTGGCGGATTCTCTCGGCGATAGTCTTGGTTTTGCCTGCACCCGCACCGGCCATGATCAAAACTGGTCCTTCTGTAGATAGGACAGCTCTTTTTTGTTCCGGATTGAGGTTTTCTGGAGGTTTTGACATGTTCTCTTGTGCACTGTGAAGCCTTACTGAGCTAGTGGACACTATATCATGTAGGGGGTACACTTATTAAGACAGATTGAATGACTGCCGTCACATGGCTCAATAGAGCCATTTCTGATTGAAAGACGGGACGACAATGAACAGTTTAGCCCTACTCTATTAGTAAACGAACAGTCAGATACATATTCTTCGTCTTGAGCCTTATCCCCGTCATGGTATACGCGCGTAGCCAGGGAGTGCAGATTTTGCGTATGCCGGAAGTGGGTGGAGCGGGTAATTCCCAGACCATGAGCCTTCTCGAAGGCCATTTAAATATTAATCCCACAGGCACTGGTAAGGCCGAGATTGCCATTGTCGATAGTACATCTCTGGAATCTGGTGGAGGTGGCGAAACTTTTGTCGATCTTGGTAAATCTGGCGCTGGTCAGATCAGCGTCTACATTGTGCGCAAGGGTGATACCTTAAGTGAGATCGCCGAGATGTTTGGCGTTTCTCCCAACACCATACTCTGGGCCAACAATATTTCTGGCGGCAAGATCAAAGAAGGTCAAGAACTCGTCATCCTCCCTATCTCCGGTGTGCGCCATGTCGTGAAGTCTGGTGACACTTTGAAATCCTTGGCTACCAAGTACAAAGCAGATCTAGATGACGTTCTTTCATACAATGGTTTATCAACCGGGGCCAAAATTAAGGCCGGTGATATTGTCATTATCCCTGACGGCGTTATCTCGACGGTTCAAACATCTGTCGCTCAAGGGTCAAAGTCGTCTTCAGGCTATCCTGTCTATGCTGGGTATTATCTCCGACCAATAGCGGGGGGGAAGAAAAGTCAGGGCATCCATGGTCATAATGGTGTCGACCTAGCGGCCCCTATCTATACTCCGGTTCTCGCCTCAGCAGATGGTAAGGTAATTGTATCGCGCACTGGTGGATACAACGGTGGTTATGGAACTTATGTAGTTATTAGCCACGCCAATGGTACTCAAACTGTCTATGCTCACATGAGTACGAATAAAGTTTCAGTCGGAGATTGGGTTACCCAAGGGCAAACTATCGGAGCTATCGGTATGACCGGTAAGACCAGCGGTCCCCATCTCCA
>JBAQWR010000028.1:0-3422 GCA_049299015.1 Minisyncoccia bacterium
AACCTCCTCAGTGTCTGAGAAATTCCACCTCCTTAAGTGCACTTAGCATGAATTTAGGGACCTTAAATAGAGATCTAGGCTGTTTCCTTTTTGACCACCGGAGCTTAGCCCCCGGAGTCTAACTGCCGAGTTATCAATCTCTAGTATTCGGAGTTTGATAGGTCTAGCGAGCTTTCGCCCTGTCCAGACCTTCCAGTGCTCTACCACTAGAGGAAACACTCGACGCTAACCCAAAAGTTATTTCGGAGAGAACCAGCTATTACCAGGCTCGATTAGCTTTTCACTTCTTATCACAAGTCATCCGAGAGTATTGCACGGCTCAACGGTTCGGGCCTCCCAGAATCTTTCGACTCTGTTCACCCTGCTCATGACAAGCTCGCTCTGGCTTCGGGTCTTTAGCATACTACAAACGCGCTATTCACACTCGGTTTCCCTATGGCTCCATCCTTTATCGGGACTTAGCCGCGCAGTATGCTAAAACTCGTTGGCTCATTCTTCAATAGGCACGCCGTCGCGGATGCAAGCACCCGCTTCGACTCCTTGTAAACATACGGTTTCAGGTTTATTTCAACGCCCTCTCGGGCTGCTTTTCACCTTTCCCTCACGGTACTAGTTCACTATCGATCTCCAAGAGTATTTAGCCTTACCGGTTAGTTCCGGCAGATTCCCCCGAGCCATTCGTGTCTCGAGGTACTCAAGAACGACAACAAAAAAGATTTCTGATTTTCGGTTACGGGACTATTACCCCCTTGGGTGTTCCTTTCCAGGAACTTCACCTAACCAGATATTTTTTAACTTTTCTCACTAATAAATTAGTGACATTGTCGCCTTACTACCCCCAGCATCATTCCCACAACACCACTAAAGATGTGGTGAGAATGAAACTGAGTTTGGGCTGATTCGTTTTCGCTCGCCGCTACTAACGAAATAACTATTGTTCTCTGTTCCTCCAGTTACTGAAATGTTTTACTTCACTGGGTACGTTCTCTACCTAAGTGGTAGAGTGACCGAAAAATCGGCCGGGTTCCCCCATTCGGACATCTTCGGATCAAAGGTTGCTAGGCACCTCCCCGAAGCGTATCGCCGCCACGCCACGTCCTTCATCACCTTCTTGGAGTCAAGGCATCCACCGTACGCTCTTAAATTTCCTATTAGGAAATTTAAAAATCACTTGCCTGTCACCACTGACAGGACTTACTAATTTATTTGAGTCTCTCAATACCCCGTCCAGGCATATTGAGATCCTGCTCTGTCCTGCTAAATGAAATCAACTTTCATCTAGCTTCTATCTCACCACCTTACAATCGGGCAGTGAGACTTTTTCTTCCATCTATACGCATAAAAGACCCCCGTCTAACACTACGCATGATGGCATTCAGTTGTTAAGGTTCAGCTAGAAATTAAAGACCCCGCTTCTCTCGAAGCGGGGTCTTTAAGACCTCAATAGACAGCTTTAAGGCCGTCTAAACCGCTTTGATTGATTAAGGTTTTTTATCATTTCTAGGATTGAGCCATTCTATACCCTATCAAATCTGGTGTCAACAGGCCTAAATACGTTATCAACAGGGCATGGTTTACATGGTTTGACACACATCCCATACTATGCTATGGTTAAAGGCAGGAGGGCACACAAAATGTTCAAACGGCTCAAAGAAGCCTGTAGTGCTGTCTACGATTGGTTCGCCGATGATGTCTACGGAGACCCGGACAAGGTCGGCGTTCTCTATACCAAACTCGACGACACCACTGAAATGCTGCGAATGGGCAACCTCGAGGACTGGTTTCGGAAAAGCCTTGAGGCTCGGCTCCGGCGCCTACAACGACGTATTGATCGTTGCGAGCGAAAGCTCGGCATCGCATGACCTCACGTAACAGACAGAAGCCTCGCGCGCTTCGTCTGTCGCGCGAGGTCTTTTGTTTTTATTTATTTTTCAAATCCAAGCACACCGAATTTATACAATATCTTTTCCCTGTCTTAGTCGGACCGTCATCGAAGACATGTCCGAGGTGCGCATCACACTTCTTGCAAACTACTTCCGTCCTATGCATGTCGTGAGAATTATCTTCCACAAGTTTTACATTTTCCAGATTAGCTGGCTCATCGAAAGATGGCCACCCAGTACCAGAATCAAATTTGGCTAGAGAGGAGAATAGCTCCGTGCCACAACTTTTACAGACATACGTGCCCCTATCTTTGGTATTTACATACTTACCACTAAACGGCGCTTCCGTACCCTTATTCCACATGACCTCTTTTTCTAAATCCTCTTCATTCATGTCTTCAATTTTAACAGATCTGCAAATTCTTTTTGCACTTTATCAAGCTTGGGGTTGATAATAATCTGACAATACGGAGCGTCTTTGTGACTCTCGTAATAATCTTTGTGATAATTTTCCGCTTCATAAAACTCCTTGAGCGGCTCTAGATCTGTCACTGCATCTAATTCTTTAATATACTTGCCCGCCTCCACCTCTTGCTCCAGCGTGGTGAAAAAAATAACTGAGCGATATTGAGGGCCAATATCATTACCCTGCCTATTCACCGTTGTCGGATCATGCGAGGCGAAGAAGACTGTGAGAAGATCATGATATTTCACCAGACTTGGATCGTATTCGATATAAATCACTTCAGCATGCCCGGTCTTCCCGCTTGAAACTCTCTCGTATGTTGCATCTTCTTTGGCACCACCAGAGTAACCGGGCAAGACACGACTCACGCCCCTAAGCATCTTAAACACCGCCTCAGTACACCAGAAACAACCCCCGCCAAATATGGCCTTCTCTGTCATTTTTTATATTTAATCGCTATTAACCAGAAAACTAAAGCTACTTATGATTTCTTCTAAATTGTCTTGGATTTTCTTCTTATCAAATTCAGTAATACCCTGACTCGGATCATAGTTACCGATATTAGTTGAGTGGATTATATACTCGAATGTATAACAGTCTCCGTCATAAATCTTTTTTATCGTGGTGGTCTCGTATAAATTGCCCGCTGCGCCCTCAGCCGTAGTTACTCTGCCACTACAAGTCGCGTCAGTACCGCCACTTGTCCAATTGATCGCAAGTACAGCGTCAGAGAAATTTGTATTCGGCATATATGCCTTAGGCACAGTGACTCTTGCCAATATTGCTCCTTCTCTGCCTGTAACCTGAAACTTGACTGGATACTCGAAGCTGAACACTCCTTCCGGATCGTTGTATGTACTGAGTTCTTCTGATACTGGAGTTTGAGTATCTTTATTCCCCTCCCAAGCCCAAACAGCCCAACCTATTAAGACAACGATGATTATCAAGATTAGTTTTTTCATACAAGTCCTCGAGCGTAAACTATTACGGCAATACTTAGGGAGATTAATAAGAGAAAACCTAGTAAGAAGCGGAAGAAGGTCTTATCAAAATAACGCATAAACATATTATAC
>JBAQWR010000029.1:0-3016 GCA_049299015.1 Minisyncoccia bacterium
CTTTAGTGGAGAAAAAAGGAATTGCTCATACGCTTTCCGTGGTAGAGAAAATTAAGGATTGGCGTTCAGAAGATGATTTTCACGCATATTTAGTTGAGCAAGTGATACAGGGTTTGCCAGTTGCTGGGGTAAAAGAAAAAGGTCCTATCTATCAAGCCCTTCACATGAAGCTTTTTGAAATTGTCTTGCCGAAAGAGATTAAAGAGAGTGAGAAGCCATTGGAGGAGCTTATCAAAAGTATGGAGCAACTCTACGCTGGGCTTCTATCGCTTGCCGGAGATAAGAAAGATAAAGTGAGTCATTTAGTCTTTGAACTTGCCAATCCAGATGGTGAAGAAGATACACGCGCTTTCGTTTCTGTACCAGAGAGTCGACAGGAACTTTTCAGTAAGCAACTTCTCTCTATCTTTCCCAAAGCTAAACTCATCGAGCGTAAGAACGATTACAATGTTTTCAATGAATTTGGCACTACGCTCGGCGCTAGCGCCTCACTCTCTCAATCACCAGCCTATCCACTAAAGACTTTTGAAGACTTTGGCTCTGATCCGATGAACGTCATTTTGAATGGCTTCTCCAAGATTCCTAAGACTGGTGCCGGTGCCGCTATACAGATCGTCTTCAAGCCTGTGGGCGATACTTATACCAAGAAGTTTGACCACGCTCTCAAAGAAATTGAAAAAGGCAAAAAACCGAAAGAAGTTTTGCGTGATGATAGTCTCGGTATGGAATTGGTTAGAACTGTTGTTGGAGAAATTTTCACCAGCAAAAAGAAAGATAAGGATGATAAGCCCCCTGTGATAGATCAGGCTACGGTCGAATCTATTAAGAAAAAACTTGAGAGTCCAATAGTAGAAACTAATATCCGCTTGGCAGTTTCAGCTTCGACAGACGATGAGGCTCAAAAACTTATGCACAACTTTGAGTCTGCTTTCAATCAGTTCGAGAATTCTGGCAAACAAAGCATTAAGTGGCAAGCGGTTAAAGCTAGTGGATGGCTGGCACTCAAAGACAGTGATTTCTACCAAGCTCTTATTTTTCGCCTTTTCCGAGATGGCGAGAAAGTACCTCTTAACCTCAAAGAACTTTCCACTATTCTTCACTTCCATACCGAAGCACTTGCATCAAGCGCCACGCTCACACGTTCGTCCTCGCGTAGTGCTCCTCCGCCTGTAGGTCTCGGAGAAGTCGGCACACTTCTTGGAATAAACTCGTTTCAGGGAGTTGAAAAACAAATCCATATTGCGCCAGAAGATCGTTTAAGACATTTCTACACCATCGGCCAAACAGGAACCGGCAAGTCCACGCTCTTGAAAAATATGATTATTGATGATATTCAGAAAGGCGAAGGGGTGTGTATGATAGACCCCCACGGCTCTGATGTACTTGATGTTCTCTCTAAAATACCTAAAGAACGCCTCGACGATGTGATTTACTTCGACCCCGCCTCTACCGAGAGACCTATGGCCCTTAATATGCTCGAGTACGATCAACGTTTTCCAGAACAAAAAACTTTCGTGGTTAATGAGCTTTTCAGTATCTTCCAGAAGCTCTATGGCGACGTGCCAGAGTCGATGGGACCGATGTTTGAACAGTATTTCCGTAACGCCACTATGCTTGTAATCGAGGACCCAGAAAGTGGTTCAACACTTCTCGATGTCTCACGCGTCATGTCTAATAAAGAATATCGGGACTTGAAAATCTCGCGCTGTAAGAATCCTATCGTAGTGCAATTTTGGAGAGAGATCGCGGAGAAAGCGGGAGGAGAAGGGGTTCTTGCCAATATCGTGCCTTACATCACATCTAAGTTCGATGTCTTCCTCGCTAATGACATTATGCGTCCGATCATCGCTCAAGAAAAATCTTCTTTTAACTTCAGAGAGATAATGGATGGAAAGAAGATTCTTCTGGTTAATCTCTCCAAAGGTCGCCTCGGCGATATCAATGCTAATCTGATCGGTCTAATTTTGGTTGGAAAGATTCTTATGGCAGCCCTTTCCAGAGTTGACTCTCTCGGCCAAAATTTACCCACTTTCTATCTTTATATCGACGAGTTCCAGAATATCACGACCGATTCGATCGCGACTATTCTTTCGGAAGCCAGAAAATATAAACTTTCTCTTACTATAGCTCATCAATTCATCGCTCAACTTCAAGAAGAAATAAAAGATGCTGTCTTTGGCAACGTCGGAACTATCTGTGCGTTTCGTGTAGGGCAAGATGATGCCGAATATCTGGAGAAACAGTTTGCACCAAATTTCACCGGGCAAGATTTAGCTAGTATAGATAACTTCAACGCTTATCTAAAGATGCTTGTTAACGGCCGACCAGTTGAGCCATTCGATATTCGTCTGATGCCGAGACAGCAAGGTGATCAAACTAATATAGAAAAAGTTAAAGAACTGTCTACGCTGAAATACGGAAGAAACAGAGAAGAGGTTGAGTCTGCAATCATGGCTAAATATCAAAATCTTATCTCAAAATAATGAAAGAAGGTTTTCCTAAATTTGAAGCGACTGAGCAAGTAAAGAGTGGTAAGGAGTTTAAAGAACAACTAAGGGAAAGGTTGCTTGATCTTCTCGACCCAGTTTTAAATAGACTTAATTTTGATACAAAAGAAATTCAAACAGAGTCTGTCAGACTTCGCGAAGCACAACAAGATGCTAGACAGCTAAGTTTAGAAGCTGGAGAATTTTTTCGCAGCCTTATACCTGAAGGATTGAGAAAACCAGAAGTAGAAGGTGTGCCTAAAGTCGGCTCTTTTAATTGGATAATGGGGTTAGAACATATAGAAACCTATAAATTACATAGTGAGGAAGTCAAGAAATTATCTCGGAAAGAGTACGGGGAACAGAAAAAGTACATTTTGAGAGATTCTCTTCATGGTAGAGAAAGAGTGCCTTTTGAGGGAGAAGTTAAGGAAATTGAGAGGCCTGATGGAGAAGTCGATCAAGTGGTCATGAATGCCCTCGAGCAAGACGGGGGACAAAATCTTATCTATGAGAGAGTATCAAATACG
>JBAQWR010000030.1:0-3464 GCA_049299015.1 Minisyncoccia bacterium
TCTAACGGCTCTCTTGATATGAAGAAGAGCGTGCATCATGTTCATTTTAAGCGTTTATGGGAAGAGAGTTGGACGTACATCAAGACAGTTGTCGATATTGGGAAAGATCCGATTTTAATTCTCGATGATAATTTATACGTCACGGCAGCCAACGAGTCTTTCTATAGAACCTTTCAGGTCGAATCACGAAACACTGAGGGTAGGGCTCTCTATGAACTTGGTAATGGTCAGTGGAATATTCCCTCACTTCTCAAACTACTTGAAGCTATTTTACCGGAAGACACTTTCTTCAAGGGTTTTGAGGTTGCCCACGATTTCCCTTTTATAGGGCGGAAAGTGATGCTCTTAAATGCTAGGCGGATCTATGGGGAGGACAGTGGTACCGTGACTTTCCCGCCCGTTATTCTCCTCGTTATTGAGGATGTTACAGAGATTATTGAAATTGCCGAGGACCTTGCCCGTCATACAAACCAGGCTGGCAGTCTGTAATATAGGCTGGCAGCCTGTAATATCTTCTCGCTAAGAACGGCATAGTTAGTGAATCCTTAATAAATTAATAGAAATTATATGACAACTATAGGACTTACAAAGCTTTCTAGCGTGACGCGAAAAAGCCGCATTCTGACGTTATCAGCCGTGGGTATAGCATCCATACTCATGCTCGGTATAGCTTATACTGCCAATGCAGCTATGCTATATCGTCAACTAGATTTTGGTGCAAGAGGAAGTGATGTTTCAGACCTTCAAACATTCCTTTCTACAAACGCCAGTATCTATCCTTCTGGTCTTGTGACTGGATACTTCGGTCCTCTTACTCAAGCAGGTGTAGAGAGATTCCAAGTTTCTAATGGAATTGTCTCAAGTGGAACCCCAGCATCTACTGGTTATGGCCGTGTCGGTCCGAGAACCATGGCGGTGATCAATGCTCAGATGGGTGGCGGAGTCTCTGGTTTTGACAGAAATGCTCCGGCTATCAGTTCGTTGAGTGTTAGCACATCGACCACATCAGCCACTCTAAACTGGAATACCAGTGAGAATTCTTCAGCCATAGTCTACTTCAGCACCTCCCCACTCTCTATATCAGAAGCTACTACACCTGGTATGGGAGTTACTGTCTCCGGTTCCACGCTCTTGGTTCATAGCGATCTACGCACAAGTCACTCTGGTGTACTTACAGGACTTCAGGCAAACACGACTTATCATTACGTTGTGTACGTGAGAGACGGTTCTGGTAATGAAACCATTACTTGGCCATCTACATTCAAGACAGCAAACTAATAACAGATAAAGTCTTAGACAAAAACTGCCGACACGGCAGTTTTTGTTTGTATCTCTAACTAAAAAACATATGTTAACTACAATTGCAGTTATATTACTAATCTTATGGTTACTCGGTCTAGTCACCGGTACCACTATTGGTGGATTCATCCACATCCTACTTGTCATAGCCATAGTAGTGGTTCTGATTAGGGTGATCAGAGGAGAAAAAGTGCTATAATCAGCACATGTCTCATACGAGGTTAGACCAGCTTTCTGACGGCATTTTCGCTATCGTGATGACGGTGCTTGTCTTCGAACTTCAAGTGCCAGAGGTTTTCGGCCCGACTACAAATGCCAATCTCTGGTTTGAGGTCAAGGCACTTCTACCACTCTTCCTCTCTTATGTGCTTTCCTTCGCCCTTCTTTTCACTTATTGGCGCGCGCACCACTTCTTCATCTCCATCTACGCCAAGAACGTGGACTTGATGCTCACCAATATCAATGCGCTTTTCTTCATGTTGATTTCTCTTATCCCATTCTCGGCCAGTCTTCTAGGTAAGTATTATGAAAATGAAATCTCGGTAGTTATTTTCGGTGCTCATATAATCCTTATCGGTCTCTCGCTATTCTGGATGCGCTCTTACGTACTCTACTCTGAACATATCAAGAACCCTGAGATCAGCCATAGAGAAATTCGAGGATCAACCATCCGCACTCTAGTGCCGGTAGTTTTCGCTATCATTGCTATCGCTCTCGCTTTCAAGGATATAAAAATTTCTCTAGCTATATTTACCCTCGCGGTACTCTTCAACCTTTC
This sequence comes from Minisyncoccia bacterium, assembly GCA_049299015.1. Taxonomy (GTDB): domain Bacteria; phylum Patescibacteriota; class Minisyncoccia; order Phycocordibacterales; family Zambryskibacteraceae; genus UBA5004. Next base: position 2,078 of record JBAQWR010000030.1, read on the forward strand.
TTCAACTAGCGCCAGGATGTTCGAGAAGATTTTTAGACTTTCGTAGGTTATTATAGATGCCCGAAGCGGGTATGGTCTAGTGGTAGAATGCGACCTTCCCAAGGTTGAGACCCGAGTTCGATTCTCGGTACCCGCACCAGGTGATTGATAAAAAATATATTCCTCTCGACAAATCTTGGATTATCCGTATGGGAGTCTTGGATATGGTAAATGGATATGATGATATACAAAAGTTTCTTTCAAAACAGGATAATCTTTCTGACGATCTACTGGCGTTAAAAAGGGCAGTGGAGGCATGGAAATCTGACGAACTAATAGATGTTGGAGAGTCAGGTACTTTATATCGGTTACTTAAATTTGCTTCGTGGAAATTGGGCCTCAATAAGAAGTTTATTACTCATGGCACTCTTTCAGAAAGAAAGATCACAGATGATCCAAGCATAGTAAATCTTCCTCAAGAAAGACTTCTCGAGCTGGATAATGGGACATCTCAATGGGCTACAGCGGCGGTGCTTCTTGGAGATGGCGAAAGACTATCCAGCCCTCCTTTCAAGCTTGCTCTTACCTACGAGGCTATAGATGACTGGAAACAAAAAAGAAGCAAAGGACTCATGTGGGAACCAAGATATGACGAGACCATTCTCAATCAATCTCAAACCTATCTAGAATTACTGAGAGGAAATAAACCCAAATTTGTCGCCAAACAAGCAGAAGATTTCTGTTTTGCCTATACGTTCGGGTATATGACAGCTGAAGAAGGGGAGAAACGCTGGCCGGCTCTCCGGGGCCATGAGAGTGATAGGGTTCTAGAAATACAGGAAATGTTATCAGTAGCTAAAGAAGGCAGGGAAGTTAGTTCAAAGGATCATCGAGTTATTCAAGCAATTGCTATGTGGGGCAAGGTAAATAATAAACCAATAAATATTCTATACCCTGAGTCAGTCAACAAAAGCTGGCCTCAATTTTGGGATTTTCTAGCTAGTGCTCAACTCATCTAACCTCTGTCTATTCCTTTCACCATAGTCAATTTTGAAATCGATACGGGGGACTAGGCCGATGCGTGAGTGATCACGGACATACATTTTAAACTCAGGAGTTTTCCTTTCTAAGAATTTAAGAGCCGTATCTTCCTGACTTTCTGGTAGGGTAGTGAAAAATATTTTAGCCTCCTTTCCTGTCACTGATAGCTCAACTCGGGTAATGGTCAGAAGCGAGGCCGGGCTCGACTCATCTCTCACATATTCCGCTGCTAGGCGGTGGATCATTTCTCCAATCTTTTCTCTCTTTATATCTCTCATGTCATTCTCAAATTCTCAAGAACATTAGAATGTTTTGAGGCTACTTTATAACCATCGTTATAGCACTCAGCACATCTCCGGGGGCAATC
>JBAQWR010000031.1:0-24730 GCA_049299015.1 Minisyncoccia bacterium
CTATAGAGAAGCGCGCCTGTAGCTATGATTCCCACTTTAGGATTCTTGGATTGCCAGAAAATCTGCGCTTTGCCAATATCAAACGGAGTATCTTTCGTTGTCATGACTGGGGTTTTCTCGCGTGCAAGACGTATGTATACAGGAGTATTGGTATCTACAGATGCCAGAGTCACCTTACTTGCTTCTACAGAATCACAGGGAGAAAGCACGATCATACGAGGCAGGACTCTGGTGATAGCGATATCTTCTATAGCTTGATGTGTACCACCATCTGGTCCGACAGAAATACCAGCATGAGATCCTGCGATCTTGACTGGTCTGTTGTTATAACAAATTGTTGTACGAATCTGTTCCCAGTTCCTACCTGGACTAAACATCGCGTATGAACTGATGAATGGGATCTTACCCATCGCGGCCATGCCAGAAGCAACGCTGGCAAGATTTTGTTCCGCCACTCCCACTTGGACAAATCTATTTGGAAACTTATCTGCAAAAAGATTCATCTTGGTAGACTCTGTGAGGTCTGCGCAGAGTCCTACTACTTGCAGATTCTCCTCCCCTGCTTGAAGTAACCCCTCCCCGAATCCTTGGCGAATGGGTACTTGTTCGACATCCTTGTCGAACATTTTCGTATTCAGTTTTAAATCAGGATTAAGCATTATTGATGTTCTGATTGAATCTTTCCACCCAAAGTTCTCAGTTCTGCCAGAGCCACCGCGCCTTGTTTATCGGCTGGTACTTTGTCAGTCGGACCTTTGCCTGGAGGGTTGCCGTGCCAGCGGTAATCGCGCTCAAACTCCGGCACACCCTTGCCCGCAATAGTGTGAGCGATGATCATGGTCGGTTTCTCAAATATAGTTTTGGCCATATCGAAGGCGTCTATAATCTCTTCTATGTTATGTCCGTCGATCTCAATGACATGCCAATTCCAAGCGCGCCATTTGTCGGAGAGCGATTCGAGAGGCATGACGTCTTCGGTATAGCCTTCTATTTGAATATTGTTTCTATCTGTAACTGCTATGAGATTGTGAAGCCTCTCTTTACCCGCAAGCATGGCGGCTTCCCAAGTTTGCCCAGACTCTTGTTCTCCATCAGACAGCAATGCATATATACGCCTATCGCTCGTCAGTCCATGGTCCATCTTATCGGCGAGCGCCATGCCGACGGCTTGAGAAAGGCCTGATCCTAATGGACCAGAGGAAGTCTCGAGCATTGGGAGAAAGTCTCTATGAGGATGCCCTTGCAGGCGCGAGCCAAACTTACGCAAAGTTTTAAGTTCTTCGATTGGGAAGTAGCCGGCGTGAGCCATAGTTGAATAAAGCACTGGGCAAATGTGGCCGTTGGAGAGTACCAGTCTGTCTCGTTCGGGCCAATCAGGTTTTTTGGGATTGTGTTTAAGGGTGTGAAAGTATAGTACGGTGAAAATGTCCGCCATGTCCAAAGGCCCTGCGGTATGTCCGGAACCTGCAGTAATAAGTGCTTCGATAAGCGAGATGCGAATATTATTCGCCTGCTCTTCCAACTCTTTTATCCTTTCTTCTGTGATTGCCATAGTTCTTTGAATCCCGATCCGACTATGAGTCTATCTACCCCGGCGTCAATAAGTGCTTGGTAGTTGGTAGTGTTTATCCCCCCGTCGACACTTATTGGTATTTGGGGAAACTTCCCTTTAACCTTCCTTATTCTATCAAAGATTCGCTCGTCAAACGGGTGTCCCTGCTCCCCTATCTCGGCGATAGACATGAGATGCAGAAAATCAACTTCAGATACTTGCGATAGAGCCTCTTCAATGGGCACATCAAGTTCTACTCCCAAACCTATCTCTACCTTACCTCTAAATAATTCGACACCATTAAGTTTGTGAACGATAATTCTCTTGGCTCCTCTATTGACCCACCGCTCGAGGATAATGCCGGGGTTAGCTACCATGAGATGTGCCTCAAATCCCCTATCTATCTCGGTCCAGACATCTGTCTCAAGGACATCGAGGTGGAAGTACTCGACTTCTCGAGGTAATTCAGAAAGTGACTCAGTGAGTTCTTCAGGACTTTTTGGTAAAAGTGCCGGGATGATCTCATTCGACATGCTCATGATAAATCACTCATGGATACGCTCCATTTTAGTAATTCGCCTTTTATATTTCTCTGTATCTTTAAATGCGGTCTCTAACCATTCTTTCACAACTTCTTTCATTTCTTCTTCGGTTATAAATCTGGCGCCAAGAGAAAGGATATTAGCGTCATTATCTGCTCGAGAAATCTTAATTATAGATTCGCTCTCCTCGGCCTCTACTACGCATTTCCCTTGCCCATAGTAGACAGTAGCTCGGACATTTCTAAACTTGTTGGCCGCCATGCCTTCGCCCTGTCCTGAACCACCAAGTACTATGCCTCTAACTTCGTTTGGATGCATTGAGACTTCACGAGCCACTGGGATGATGAAGTCTGGATAATCGTCTTCCTCGTTGTAATCGAAAGCGCCCTTGTCTACTACCTCATGGCCAAGTTCGGTCAAAAAAGAGATCAACTTCTCTTTCAAACCGAATCCAGCATGATCTGAACCGACAAAAATTTTCATACTATTTGATATGTGCACCCAGCTTAATAACGTGATCCACAAGGGTGTTGGTGTACCCCATCTCATTGTCATACCAAGAGTAGACGGCGCAGAGATTCCCACCGGTTACATGAGTCAAAAGGAGGTCTGCAATAGCAGCGTGAGGATTACCGATAATATCTGTAGAGACAATCTGTTCTCGTGTGGTTGTAAAGATACCTTTCCAACGCTCTTCCTTGGCCGCTTCTTCAAGGATCGAATTGATTTCCTCTGGAGTTGTTTCTCTCGATGATAGAAAAACTATTGCGGATAAGGAGCCCGTGGAGACCGGTACCCTCATAGCTACTCCATCAAACTTACCGAGTAGTTCGTGGACAGCGCGTCCGACAGCAATAGCCGCGCCAGTGGTCGAAGGCACGATGTTGATCGCTGCTGCGCGACCACGGCGGAAGTCGCCGCCTTTGGTTGGAGAATCGACCAATGACTGGGTAGCGGTATATCCATGGACAGTATTTAAAAATGCTCTCTCGATACCGAGTTTATCACTTAAGATTTGCATCACTGGTGAGGCCGAGTTGGTAGTGCAAGAACCGTTTGAAGTGATGAGACAACTTTTCAAATCCTCCTCGTTTACTCCCATGAGTACAGTTTTGCTATCCGTAGTATCTTCGTCCTTGGCTGGGGCGGTGATCACCACCCGTTTGGCACCAGCTAGATTGTGAGCTCGGGCTTTCTCATAACTTTCAAATGCTCCTGATGACTCGACGACTATATCTATATCCAAATCTTTCCAAGGGAGTTTGGTCGGATCTTTTTCCTGCAAGAACTTAGCCTTGAAACTGCCATCCCAATCTCCATAAACGCTGTCATGCTTCAAGAGGTACTCCAAGTTCTCTTTTTCAGAGAGGTCATTGACGGCCACCACCTCTATTTCGGGTCGGCTGGAAGCTAGTTTGTAAAAAGCTCTACCAATTCTGCCGAAACCATTGATCGCTACGCGTATCGCCATTGGTCAATTGTATCACAGGCTATTCTACGCCAGGTATGTCGAGTTTAGCTGTCTTTGGTTTCTCGGTGTGGGCGTGCCCATCGACTTCATAGCTGGTGTTTTGGGTCTCGAAGAAATTCACTAATTCATATACATCGGTGGCAGTACCCATCCATTTAGCTGGATTGGTGGAGCCGTAGTGTTTAGGCAAACCAAGCTCCTCCAGTCTCCTATCTGTGACGTACTCGACGTATTGGTTCACGTATTCGGCATTGAGTCCCAAGATACCGTTCGGGAAGAGGTCTCTATTGTAAGCCGTCTCGAGATTTACTCCCTCTATGATCAGATCTTGAATTTCTTTGGCGAAGTCTTCTGTTAGAAGTTCTGGATTTTCTTCGAGGATGTTATGTACCAAGTTCATACCGAACTTTAGGTGGAGAGACTCATCTCGAATAACCCAATTGATCATCGAACCGAAATTACGAAGAATATTTCTTTGTCTGAAAGATAGCGCCACCATAAAACCAGAGTAAAACCAGATACCCTCCATCACGATGTTGGTAGCGATGAGGTTGCGGAGGAAGTCCTTCTTGCCTTCTGTTGTAGTGATATCGAGAGTGTCCTCGGTCATACGCTTCATATAAGTATTTATATATTTTTCCTTAGCCTGCATTGAAGGTATGTCGAGATGAATATTGAAAATCTTTTCTCGGTCAAAGAATGGAAAGGTCTGAAGCACGTATTCGAATGCGACACAGTGATTAGCTTCTTCCCACATCTGCTTGGCCAGATAAAGGTGGCACTCTGGGGATTTGAGATACGGGTAAATACCGAGAGCAATAGAGCGGTTGACGATCAGTTCAGCCGGATTGAAAAAGGCCATAAGAAACTTAACCGCATGTTGTTCATCCTCAGTCATCTTCTCCCAGTCTTGAATGTCTTCTTTGAGAGCGATCTCATGTGGAAACCAGGTATTGCGTACCGCTTGGTTGTACAGATCATATGCCCACTCGTAACGTATGGGATGAAGATTATTATCTTCCGGTGAAGCTTTGCCGATTAACATACTACTGACAGCTATCGCAAATTAGTGAATCTCCTGGGTCGGAAATGTGTATATGAAGACCTCCGGACTCTCTGGCTACTGGAGCCTGGGTCTCAACAGGGCTGGTGGCCGACTCTTCTACTTGTATTTCCTCAACTATTTTTTCTGTCACCATCGCCACTGTCTCGACTACGAGTGGCATGACAGTGATAGCCTCACCAGATGCCACAGGTTCAGTGATCGCTTTCTTGAAACCCGACCTCTCTCCTAGATCAGAGATAGCAGCGAAACCACGCTTGCCCATAACTTCGGCCTTGTTGACTCTTACAGTCGATTGTTCGGCCGAGTGTCTTGGCTTCATGTGGAGGTAGTAGGTTGATTTGAGACCTTTTTCCCAGGCCGCAGTATAGATTTTCATTGTTTCGTCTACGTCACGAGTCTCTAGATAAATATTTCTCGATATAGCTTGGTCGAACCATTTCTGTGCTCGAGCAGCTACTTCGACATAAGCGTATGGAGAATTGGTGAAAGAAGTTTTATAAATCTCACGAATGTGCTCTGGGATAGAAGTTAATTCTGAAATATCACCTTGTCTCTCGATGATCTGTCCCTTCACTTCCTCCCATAGGTCGAGGTTCTTGAGATCTTTGACCAAGTTATGGTTAATGTCGAGATACTTGCCAGAAATTTTGTTGCGCGAAAATACTTGAGAGAAACGCGCATCCATACCAGGCACTGTGCCAGCCAAGAGTCCGATGTTGGCGTTTGGAGCAACCGCCATCAATGTTGCGTTTCTCACACCCAACTTTACTTTCTCTCTCAATATATCCCAGTTAAGTCCTCGGTGATGACTAGACTTGTCGAGTTTTAATTCCTCACCTCGATCATCCTCGAGTACTTTTACAGAGTCTATAGGAACCATTCCGCGAGACCAACCTGATCCAAGGAAGTTTCTATAAGCTCCTCGTACTTGAGCGATGTTAGCACTCTCATCGATAGCCATGTAAGAAATAAATTCGAAAACTCTATCAGCGAAGTTGTGCGCATGGACGCTATCATATGCCATTCCTAGTTTCTCAAAAATATCTGCCACTCCCATGACGCCAAGACCGACAGCGCGATTTTCAGAATCAGATTTACGAGCTTCTGGCAAAGTTAAGATGTTGATGTCTACAAGGTTGTCTAGAAAACGTACGGCCATGCGCACTGTCTCTTCTAATTTCTGCCAGTTAACTTCTTTATTAGAAACATGTTGTGCAAGATTGACTGAAGCGAGGTTGCAGACCGCGATATTTTCTTTATCTTGCGGTAGACAAATTTCGGTACAGAGATTCGACATATGAATAGTGCCGGTATTGTTGTTGAGGGCACGCAGGTTGATAGCATCTTTCCACACGAGCCATGGATGAGAGGTAGTTTGGAGAGCTATTAACATTTTGCGATAGAGTTCTCCTGCGGCTACTTTTTTAAACGTTCTCAATTTGCCGTTCTTGGCCATCTCGATATATTCGGCGTAACGCTTGGAGAAGGCTTGGCCATATAGTTCGACGAGATCTGGAGTCTCCTTGGGGTCAAACATGTACCATTCGTCATTGCTCTTGACCCTTTTCATAAATTCGTCAGAGATATAAGCCGCAGTATTGGCAGTACGCATGCGAGCATAATCATCCCCAGCATTGTGCTTCCAGTCGATAAACTCTGGGAAATCGAGGTGCCAGTTCTCCATATAGAAGCAGAGAGCCCCCTTCTTCTTGCCTCCGCGCTGTATAGCTCTAATGGCTGTGTCCATAATCTTGGCAAATGGGGTTGGACCAGTAGATGCTCCTCCTCCAGCGGCAATAAGAGGAGAACCTGAAGCTCGAAGTTTGGTCATAGAAACACCCAAGCCCCCAGACATCTTAGAGAGGAGCATGACATCAGAAACTGATTTGGCGATATGTTCCATATCATCTTCTACTTGCAAGAGGAAACAATTGGAGAGTGCGGGACGTGTAGTGCCAGCGCCGAGGTTACAAGAACCACCTGCGATGAAATCCATCTGCGACATTTTGTTATAAAACTTTATCGCCCACTCTGTCGGGTTCTCCTCGTTGTATGAAAGTCCCATCGCAACACGCATGAAAAAATATTGAGGAGTCTCGATCGGATCTTGTTTCAAATTTTTGATAGCGTATCTGTTGAGAAGTCCTGAGAGTCCAGCATAAAGGAAAAGTTCATCGCGATTAATATCGAGTGCACGAGAAATTTCTTTGAGATCAAAATTTTCCTGCATTCGTTTGTCGAGTCGACCGTCGGTCACGCCGGATTCAATATGAGTGATGAAATGTTCTCGATGCTTTTCTTCAAGAATTTTTGCATCGTCGTCGTAGTCACCGAGAATTTTCTTATAAATAGTTTTGATAAGGAGTCTGGTGGCGATTTTGTCATACTCGGGATCGTCTTTTACATTTTGAATGGCGGCATTGATAGTGGCCTCATCCATTTCTTGCGTGGTGATGCCATCATATATAGTGAGTCTTGTTTCTGTTGCGACTTGAATTACTTTAGAAACAGGATCACTCAATCCTTGAGCGGCGCGTTCGATGGATCTGTTAATTTTGTCTGCGTTGAAAGGCTCTTTGGTCCCGTCGCGATGAGTGATACGGAGTGTGAGTAGTGGTGGTTGGAACATAGTCTTGCAGTACTCTGTAGTTTACAAAACTTCACCCCCCACTACGAGTGGATAACTACGATTTTTACATCCCAAAATACACGATTGATCCAGTGTCAATACCCAAATTTCTGGAAGCCCCGGCAGGTAGCTCTAGAACGTATTTTGCTAACCCAGATGGGTAAAAAACCTCAGGATATGTCTCCGGAGCCAACCGGTGTTCTATATCTACCACCTGGAAGCTCTCACTAATCCAAACGATGTCGATGGGGAAATTCATGTCTTTCATCCAAAATCCATATTGGCTTGGTGTCTCGAAGACGAAGAGCATCCCGGTGCCCTCTGGTAAGACTTCCCTGCCCGATAAGCCTTGAGCTCTTGCGCTAGGAGTTCTTGCTACCTCGACTGGTATGCTCACATCATTAATCTTTACAACTTTTATCTCACCTCCTCTATGAATAGGCTGTTTCAGAAATAAAAATATAGAGCCAAATATAATTCCGAGCCCCAAAATTAAGAAGAAAGCATTTTTCATATATAAAGTATAAGTTATACTTTAACTTATTATGAGTATTACAGATAGACATCTTTGGGAAGGAAAGTATGTGGACCTATTTACAATCGTCCACGTACTAACAGGTATGTGTTTTAGTTTCTCTGTATTCTTTTATGGCTCTCCGTTTATTGAAAGTTTTATAGCATTCGTAATTTTTACAATTATTTGGGAGATCATAGAATTTGTTACCGATTCTGGAGAAACAATACAAAATCAAATTGTAGATGTTCTGACGGGTGCCCTAGGTTTCTTAATAGGGTATACGATAGTTCCTACACTAGCATCTAGTTTGGCCAATAAAATAATTTGTTTTACCCTTCTCTATATTATAGTTTGGACTTTTGCGCATTATGGTTTCCAATCGTTCGCCCTCCACGCTGATAGAGACATTAAGAAATATAAAAAGTCGCCCTCTTCAGCCGTTCTACTTTATGTTGTTATCATCGCCGCCATATTTCTATTTTAGTTCATAATAAAAACCCCGCCAGAGGCGGGGTTTTTATTAATCGCGAAACGATTACATAGGTCTGGAGAAACTCGCAAGAACCGTTCTTGCGAAATCGATAATTACTCCCCCAATCCTTACTCAAGTATGATTATGAGTCCCACAATTAGAAAAAAGAAATTTTTCATCAGATTGACCCAATTTTACCTCACAAGCTCGAAAAACATCAGGGCTTGCTATTTATATAATAATGTGATATTAAGGTGAAGGAAAGGAGGGTTCATCAAATGCGTAAACTCGTTATCTGGGGCGACTAGTTAGTTCGTGGGGCCTGTCCGGGGTTAAATCCCCGGCAGGTCTTGCGTTTGTCTTGGAAGAAGAAGGCGCGAAGGGAGATCATGTGAGTGATGTGGGTAAAAAGTGGTACGGCGAAGACGCAGGGTTTTTCGGAGTCGAATACACCAAATTACACGCAGATCGCCTAACAGGCTCGAGGACTACTAGCGAGGTGGACTTCGTGGAGAAGCAACTCGCGTTACAGAGTGGAATCTCGATCCTTGACGTTCCTTGTGGGCATGGGCGACACTCCATAGAGTTAGCCCGACGTGGTTTCCAAGTCACGGGGCAGGATCTTAACGGATCCTTTCTCGAGAGAGCGGTAGCGGATGCGCATGAGGCCGGAGTTCAAGTCCAGTTTCGTAAGGGCGACATGCGAGATCTACCTTTTGAGGCACAGTTCGATGTCGTTCTCAACCTCTTCACCTCTTTCGGGTATCTTGAGGCAGAAGAGGAGGATCAGATATTCCTCGACGCCGTCGTCAAGACCTTGAGGCCTGGTGGCAAATTTGTCCTAGACTTCAGCAATCGAGACAAGATCATGCGCAATTGGGGATCACAAAACTGGAAGAGGCTCGTGAACGGGCTAATAGTGATCGACGAGAGGAGTTTCAACCTAGAGACAGGCAGAGAAGAAGGGGTTTCAATACATCTCTACCCAGATGGTACGAGGAAGCAAGTGGAACGGTCTCATCGACTCTACACTCTCCGAGAGCTCATCCTGATGTGCAAACAAGCAGGATTAGAGTTTCGCGAGACATTTGGGGATTTCGACGGAAGTCCGGTCTCGCTTAGTTCACCGAGAGTAATCCTCATTACTCAGAAAATGTAAACTGAACTGTGAGGAGCAGACTATAGGCGCCAGAGCAATCTGGTGCCTTTTCGTTTTATATAACAAAAGTTGCCACTAGCGCGAATGCTAGTGGCAACCAAACTTGTTACTTCTCCGGCATCTTACATCTAGCTGTTCTACCGGCGTAGCGAGTACAGGTGAACTGGCCTGGGCTTCGGAGATAGTCAACGATGAACTGGTCGTCGTCCACCTCGTCTTCTTCCCCGGAGCAATCGATGCGCATGAAGATGTCACTGTCACGGTTACTTGTGGTGTCGAATGACTTCAGGTTACAGGGCGTCCCTTCGACCAGCACGGTGTCGCTCCTGTTAATAGAAGCTGTCAGCAATTCACCAAGAACCACAAACCCAAGAATGATGAACATGACAACCATCATGCCTTTCGGCATAATAAACTCCTTCACGATGTTCATTGTCAGTTCTCCTCTAGCTTTCTTGTGAAAGTGATCGTTGGGCAGATCTTCTTCTTTGCCGCCACGATGTACTCCAAAATCACTTTCAGAAAACTCGGTTCCGTTTTCACAGGCTTGCTTGGTGATGAGTTGACGATTCGAGTTGCCAGTCCCACATAGATTTGCTTTATCCGATGGGGAACTTCTTCTACTTCAACCCATTTGAGAAATCGCTTGGCCACGATAATCGAGACACAGGTGGCCACGATTGTACCGATGACCCACGCATAGCTGGTGCCACCATAAAGATAGATTGGTAGCGCCGTGACGACCACGATTGCGGAGGCGTACAGAACGAGATGCAACAGCAAGACGAGCGGACACCACACAAAGATCACGCGCATGAAGTGGCACAGATTTGTACCATTGCGGTATTTCCATTGAGTGTTGTTGTCGTTGAAGTCGTCCCAGATGTCCAGGGACCAGAAAAACCAGCGTACATACCAGAGCTCTCTGTCGAGGTCCATACTCTCTCCTTCCCTAAGGTTGTTTTATCAGCCTATTTGTATAATGTCATAAGCTAAAAAATTGTCAATAACAAAACAAAAAACCGCCCGAAGGCGGTTTTTTGTTTATCGTCGCGAAACGATTAAATCTACATAGGTCGGCGATCGCGAGGAGCGCGAGGCTCTAGCGGGCGAGCAACATTGACAGTCAACTTTCTTCCTTCGAAGTCTTGACCATTGTACATGTTGATAGCTGCTTGAGCTTCGTCATCATTTGCCATCTCGACGAATCCGAAACCTTTGCTTCTGCCGGTCATGCGATCAATAATAATTGATGCAGACGATACAGCTCCAGCCTTTGCGAACAAGTCGCTCAATGCTGCTTCTGTCGTAGTATAAGGAATACCACCGACGTATAGCTTTGTTGCCATTTTATTTGTGCCGACATTATGTTAACCATGTAAGTGTCGGACCGATCTCATTTCGCGCTCTCTCTCGGATTAACCTAAAGTAACCTCTCAACGAGAACCTTACATACCCCCATTATAGCATATAGTCATAATTTATGCAACCTCTGTGTATAAGTCTCAAGCACTCTCCCATTCCATGACCTGTCGAGCTAGGTTGTACCGTACCTTAGGAGTCCAGTCTTTGAGCAGGAAGTTCTCTCCTTTTTCCGCACTCTGGGGTTTCTTTGGTAAAATTTCACCGTTAGAAAGTCTGTATGCAATATCTAGATAACGCTCTTCAGCTCTGTCGTTGAGCTCACGGAACATTTCTCTAGGTTTTTTTGACACATCTACTGTAATCGTCTCTAGTATGTCGCCGGAGTCTACCTTCGCTTCGGCATAGTGGATAGTGGCACCGATTTTATCAAACTCTCGACGCATGACCGCGTTCTGATTGGCAATAGCTCCTCTATAGTATGGGCAAAGTCCCATGTGAAGATTCACAGCACGCTTGGCTGTGCCGATAATGTGCGGCTTGATGACTGTACCACCCCAGATAACCATGAGATCTGGAGAAATTCTCCTCAAGATCTCGAAAACCTCGTCACTATTTACAGATTGAACTTCTAGCACTCTCGGACCATAACCAGATTGGATCAAGTCCTGTGACGCAGTCTCAGTACGTTCTCTGAAATATTCCAAGGCCGACCTTTGGCCATTTACCCGAAGGAGGATGGCGTGCCAGATTTCTATTGGAAGAGCTTTGAGTCCGACCGATTTATACAAACGCTTGAGGCGGTTGAAGATAGAGTTATGATTCGCCTTCCGCTTCTGGATGATGACGAGCTCCACCTTTTCACCCGTCATCCTATGAAGAGAGTTTGCGAAGACACGCTTGGCTTCCCCCGGGATAGTGATAACTACAATACTCATACGATTGAGAAATTATACACGAAATTTCTAACTTTGTTTTCTATAAAATTGTGTGGTATAGTGCGGCGGCAAATTTATGAAGGAAAACAAGGTCAGAAATGAGCTAGAACAGGGGGTCAATGTATCTATTATCGCCCTGATCGACGCTTTGATAGAAGAAGCGCAGAGTATGCGCGCTTCCGATATCCATATAGATCCGCGAGAAAAGGACCTGCAAATACGCATGCGTATCGATGGTGTCCTCCAAGACGCCCACTCCTTCCCTAAAAACATTCAGTCAGAAGTGGTCAGTCGTATCAAGGTGCTTGCCGGTCTCCGAACCGACGAGCATCAAACTCCGCAGGACGGTCGTTTTCGAGTTATCCTCGACGACAAGGGTCCAGTAGACGTACGTGTCTCTATAGCACCAGTCTACTATGGAGAAAATGTGGTCATGCGTCTTCTGGCCGAAAGATCAGATAAACTCTCTTTAGATGTCTTGGGTTTGAGCGAAAGTGATCAGAAGAAAATTGAAACTGCAATTCGCAAACCTTACGGTATGATCCTAGCCACTGGCCCAACCGGTTCTGGTAAGACCACGACTCTATATACAATATTGAAGACCTTAAACACTAGAGAAGTTTCTGTCATCACTATCGAAGATCCTATCGAATACGCTATCGAAGGTATCAATCAGATCCAGGCCAACCCCACAGCAGGACTAACATTTGCTAACGGGCTGCGCTCCGTGCTTCGTCAAGACCCAGACATCATCATGGTTGGAGAAATTCGCGACTCCGAGACTGCTAATCTCGCCGTAAACACAGCTCTTACCGGCCACCTCATGCTCTCCACTCTCCACACTAGCGACGCAGCTACTACCCTTCCCCGCCTACTCGACCTAGGGCTCGAGCCTTACCTCATCACCACCACTGTCAATATAGTTATCGGCCAAAGACTAGTTAGAAAAATCTGCGAGAACTGTAAGAAACCTCGCAAAGTTACGGCCAATGAGCAAAGTAACATTGCTAAGGACCTAGGTATTGAGGTCGGTGCTATCCCAGACACTTTATACCGCGGAGAAGGATGCGACGAGTGTCTCAATAGTGGTTATCGAGGAAGAGTAGGTATATACGAGGTTATGGTTATAGATGATGAGATTCGTGAAGCGATGCTTGAGAAACATTCGGCCGCCAATATCAAGAGGATGGCGACAGAGAGAGGGATGAGTACAATGGTGGAAGATGGTTTCAATAAGGCTAAAGCTGGCGAAACTACTGTGGAAGAGGTCTTACGTGTAATGCATGAATGATCTAAAGAAAATCAGTATGAATAAGGTAAGAAAATGGGCTAACGAGCTAAGAAGCTTAAACAAGTCCTCCTTCTCCCGCATGTCCGTTAAGGAGCAGGGATTTTTTATTAAGAGACTTTCCTTTCTTATAAAGGCCGGGATACCGATGCTTGAAAGTCTTATCATGATTAAGGATCAGACTCGTAAGAGAGGCCATGGCTCTATACTCGATACAGTGATCCACGATGTCTCCAATGGTCAGTACCTCTCTACTAGCCTATCTAAGTTTCGCAATATGTTTGGGGACTTCTCTATAAACATTATTTCTTTCGGAGAATCGGCCGGCATACTTTCTAGTAACTTAGAGTATTTGGCAGAAGAGTTGAAGAAGAAAGAAGCCTTGAGGAAGAAGGTCGTAGGGGCCTTTATCTATCCAGCTATAGTCACCCTTGCTTCGATCGGAATAACAATTTTCCTCATCGTCTACCTCTTCCCCAAGATCATGCCTGTTTTCTCGAGTCTCAATATGACTCTGCCCTTCTCTACTCGGGTTGTTATCTTCGTCAGCAATACACTCCAGAGTCACGGTCTAGCGCTACTCTCCGCTGCGGTCCTTGTGGCTATAGCCTCCACCATTGCTTTGAAGAAAGTTTCTACAGTCCGCTTCTACTTCGATAAATTTATCATCAAGGTTCCTATTATTGGCGATGTAGTCAGATCTTATAATCTAGCCAATATCACTCGCACCATGGGACTCCTACTCAAGAGTGGTATCACTGTAAGTAAGGCTCTGCCGATAACGGCAAGGTCTTGTGAGAATCTAGTTTATAGAGAGGAGTTTGATCATCTAGCAGATGTAGTAGATCGCGGAGAGAGGATGTCTGTCTATCTCGAGACTCGTAGAGAGCTATTCCCAGACGTTTTGAACCAAATAATCTCTGTCGGAGAGAGAAGTGGAAACCTCTCCAGTTCCCTAATATATCTATCAGAGCTTTATGAGGCGGAGGTAGAAGATTTCACCAAGAATCTCTCGAACCTTATCGAACCAGCTCTTATGATTTTTATGGGTGTTCTTGTGGGGTTCATAGCTATATCTATAATTACTCCTATATATAGTATTACCCAAAACCTTCATGGATAGTTCGACTTCGCTCACCACAAGTAAGGGATTCACGCTGATAGAAATATTTGTCGTTATCGGTATTGTCATGGTAGTGGTAACCACGTCTATGTTTATAGACTTCGGGAGTTACCGTGGCGATGCTTTCCGAGGTGAGCAAGCTTCACTCGGTATCTCTCTTCAGAAAGCTAGGGCCAATGCTCTCAATAACATCAATCAGAAGAAGCATGGCGTCGCTATCCGTCCTGGAGGATACGATGGCTATGTCATATTTGAAGGAGATAGTTATGCGACCAGAGATATCACGAAGGATGAGGAGGTCGAAGCTTCTTATGGGGTGACATTTTCCGTTTCGACTCCATCGGAAATAACTTTCGATCAATTGAGTGGAAATGCGAATTATAGTGGTGATATCACGATGACGGATCCGGAGCGAGGTATGACAGGAGTAATATCAACAAATTATGAAGGAAGAATATCTTGGTAAATATAAAGGGCCTGTCGGCAGGCAGGCAGGGTTCTCGACTATAGAACTCATGATTGCATTTGTTCTTATCTCTATTGTTCTTGTGGGTGCAGTCGGGGCGAATTTCACCGCTCAATATTGGGGGATAAATGCTCAGACGGCAAACGAGGCTTTATATAAAGCGAAGACTAAGTTGGAGGACCTACGTTCTCTTGTGAAGCAAGATTTCTATCAAGCAACATCTATGGCGTCGACAGCCTCTATCGACCCCACTGACCCAGCGGATGCCTCATGTATTGCCGGAGGGTTATGTTATTTCGTAGAAACAACAGTTACAGACCTATCTTCTTGCTCAAAATATGTGGAGGCAAAAGTGGAGTGGCAGGTCGATAGTTACCCTAAGGCTATGACACGTCTCTTCACCTATCTCACCAACTCACAAGAAGTGATCGCGCGTGGAGGTGACTGCATCTTAAATGAACCTGAAGGCGATTGGGAGAACAACGATCCAGAAGAAGTGGGTTCGCTCTCATATGCCCCAGGTAAACAGTTTTCAGGTATAGATGTTCTTCATAAGAAAATTTACACGACAACAAACACTAACCCAGGATTTATTATCTACAACGCCCCAACTGCTGTAGGACAAAATCCGGCCCCACTTGGAACCTTAAATATAACCGTCAACTCTCAAATAAAAACTCTCAACGATGTGGATGTGGAAGAAGATCTTGCAACTGGGCGTACATACGCCTTCGTGGCGGTAAATGCTACCTCATCCCAACTAGCTGTCATAGATGTCACGGACTGGAATAATCCGACACTAACTCAAAGAACCTTACAGAGTGTCGATGGTTATGGGTCTTACCCACAAGGATGGAGAGTGTTCATATATGGTTCGCGACTATATATGACAACGCGCGAAACAGCTGGAAATGAATTTCACATCTTTGATATCTCTACTCCGACTATTCCAACAGAAATCGGAAGTGGATTTGAATTGAACAGGACAGTCAACGCTATGGTCGTACGCGACCAGAAAATTAGCAACGTGATGCACAGACTGGTATTCCTAGCTTCTGATTCTAATCTCAAAGAGATCGGGGTTCTTGATGTTACCGGAGATGTGATCTCCGAACTAAACTCTGCTGCGATTGATCTTCCTGGAAATCAAGACGGATTCAGCCTCTCACTTTTAGGTAGGGATCTTTACTTTGGTCGACAATCAAATGCTTCTGGTCCGGAACTTTATGTATTAGATATCACTGATCCAACTACTTCCCTACCTATTATCAGCCAAGGCGAAGTCGGGGCCGATGTCGTCGACCTAGAAGTGACTGGTAGATATGTATATGTGGGTACAAGTAAGTCCGGCGAAGAATTCCAAGTCTGGAACTCAGACTTCTCCACTTGGGGCGCTCTTAATGAAGGTCGGTTTACGACTTACAACTTCCCTCGTCTGGCACCTCTAGGGTTTGATATAGATGGCAATTGGGCGTACCTTATAAGTCAATTCTCGACTGGCGACAAGCTAGGTGTCATATATGCCCAATAATACCAACAATCGAGGCTTCACACTGATGGAGTCTGTCATATATATCGCTCTCTTCGGCCTCTTGATTACAGGGGCGGTAGTTGGAGCTTATAATCTCCTAGAGGGTGGTCAGCGCAATATCGCTGCCACCGGCATACAAGAAGAAGGCACTTTTCTAAACCGCAAGATAAATTGGGCCCTTTCTAGTGCTACCGATGCCACCGTTTCTGGTGGTGGTGACACCATAACCATAATCCGCCCTGACCTTGGTGCCGAGAGTCCACTTGTTGTTTCTGGCGATGGAACGACAATTACTATTACTCGTGACACGGGCGCCGCTGTACAATTGAATAGCGATAGGTACCCTGTTTCAAATCTTGAGTTTGAATATAGTGACATAGACGGACCAGGTGGTAGGCCACCATCCGTCTCCGTAAGTTTTTTAGTGAAAGACAAAGCTTTCAACTTTAGAAAATATATAAGGTAAGGCTATGAATCAAACACACTACAACAAGGGGTTTATAGCACTCATGGCGACCATCATAATTTCTTTGGTCCTTCTCGTCATGGCAGTAAATGAGAGCTCTTCTGGATGGTCTGCACGATTCAATATCCTCGGCACAGAAGCTAAGGAGCAGGCAACCGCTCTAGCAGAAGGTTGCGCAGAGCAAGCTCTGGCCACACTACTCACAGACCCAACATATACTGGAAATGCGACGACAACGACAGCCGATGGGACGTGCCACATTTTCCCTGTCCAATTCAACTTCCCAATAGCGGGGCTCGTCACTATCAAGACCCAAGGTATCGTCCGTGGCTCGTATGCCAACTTGGACATGGCCATGGAGATGAATGATCTGCACTTCGGCTCAATCCCTACAGCCCCGACGACAGGGACACTTTTCATAACAACTCTTGTGGTAAATGATGGTTTGCCAGCAGGGACAAGTCAGGCGGGCAACTTCACCATGAGTGTCTCGGCCAATCCAAGTAGCAGTTTTTCTGGTTCAGAGACAGGTGTGGCGGTAGTTATACAACCTGGAGCGTATAGTGTAAGTGAGGTTCTACTACTTCCCAATTACACGAAGACCGCTGGTCCTGACTGCTCGGGCAATATCGTAGGTGGTGAAATAAAGTTCTGCACCATCACTTACAATGACGTAACCACGACGCTGACTCTTCTTGCAAACGTTACAAATAATGATTCGGGCTCATCCCCTCAATCAGCCTTCCCATTATTTATCGATGGAGTTTCTGCTACTCTCGGTCAGGCGTATCCTGTCTCCGCTGGTAACCACACCGCTTCTGCCACCACCCTTTCTGGCTACGCCGCATCTCCTTGGGGTTACGACTGTGATTCTACTGGTGGGATAACAATGCTCGCTGGGCAGAACAAGACTTGCATCATAAACTTCGACGACGCTCCTCCACCATCACCCATTTGCGCTGAGACAGTCATGATGCTCGACCGCACAGGGAGTATGACATCGAGCGATCTTGTTGGCGAGAGAGCGGCAGCAAATGCGCTTCTAGATCTATATGACAACCTAACCCCTCTTCCCAAGAGCTCTATAGGCGTCTTCGCTGCTCTCGGTTCAGGCCAACCTTACGTCGCAAGTATTCTCCAATCTCTTACAACCACATATGCGAATCTCTACAACGCAGTGACGACAGGACTTGCAAGCAGTGCTGGTGGCACAAACATCGCATCTGCTATTGATGTGTCTAGAAATGAACTCGTTACCAATGGCACAGTCGGTAAACCGAAAGTATTGATTCTAGTTTCTGACGGTGAGGCGAATTGGCCAACCTCTGGAGCAACACCAGTAAATACGGGTTGGAAATCTCCAACGGCCAACGCTCAAGACTCAAGTGGCGAATTATGGTCAAGCCCAACCGGAGCATATACAAACGGAGGAACAGACGCTACTGACCCTGTGTCAGAGAACGACCAACACCGTTACTCGAGTTTCAATTTTCCAACCGTACCTTCAAACGCCAACATCACTGGATTAGAAGTCTCTCTTGATGCATGGGCCACCACGACCGCAATAGCCAATACTCCTACAAATGTGGCCAAATCCCCTACTTTATCTTCGACACCCAATCAATGGACCAATCCTAACAACGCCTTCACGTCCAATGATACATACACAACTTCAGTCACAAATGGCAACCAACAGGGCTACGGCAACTTCGGATTCTCGATCCCATCAAACGCGACTATCACAGGAATTCAAGTAACCACGGAAGCCAAAGTATCTGGCGGGTCAACGTCTATCTCAACCGCCACGCTTCTTCCAGATGGACAAGGTAGTGACAGTAGTTGGAATGGTAGCGAATCTGATGTGGACGAATCAGGAACGCCAAGTTGTAGCAGTGGCGATCGTATAGATAGTAACAACAGTGGTAATCGTGAATCGGTGGATATTGATCTTTCTTCAATTCCTAATGGCTCAACTATTACAAGCGTACAGGTACTTACTTGGGATCAAGGAAGCAGTGGAGGTCAGTATCAGGACTTTGTATCAATCGGAGGCACTCGCACAAACTCCGCTACCATAACTGTTACAAGTATAGGTGGATGCAATGCTCGTACGCAAACTATTGATATCCCAGACTTTATCAAAAGTGGAAGTAGTGATCTGGATGTAGGTGTACAAAAAGTTGGCAATACAAATGTTCAAGTAGGTGCGATCAGGACAGTAATTACTTATATTCCAGCAAGTACAGGGACACTAGCGATAGCACTTTCTTCCAACAATGGAGGAGCCTGGACTTCTGTCACAAGAAATGTAAGCGTGGATACAATAGAGTCTGTCGATATGCCTTCGGGTAACAGCACTACGGACTTGTGGGGCAGGACTTGGACACCGGCCAACTTCAATAACGGCAATTTCCTATTGAGAGTCCAGAACAACTCCACGACGGGCACCACAGTCTCATTGGACCAAGTTATCGTAAATGTCTTCTATACCTCACCCGCCCCTGCGCCCGTAGCTTGTCAGATTGGTGTACAAATGTGGAGCGACGATGACAACCAATGGTCGAGCGAGCAGACTCAAACACTCTCTAATACTGAAACTACCTATATTCTCGGAGATTCTACAGATGACTGGAACACTAGTTGGGATAACGACGATTTCATCAACAGTAATTTCCTCATGAGAGTTCGGGCTATTGATCCTGGTTCCGGATGTGATAACAGCTCTGTCGATCACCTCGATTTCCTACAAGCAAGAATCCACTACACATTACCAGCTGATCCCTTGGAGGCAGCACTGGTTGCAGCTGATACAGCGAAACTGGCTGGGATAAATATCTTCACAATACACTTCGGTTCTGACCCCGCTGGTTATGAGGGTAAAGAGCTTTTGGCAAACTTAGCAAGCGGATCATCTCCCGTATCCTATAACAGTCTCACTCACCAAAATGGCTCCGTTTCTGATGCGGGTGGTTTGGTAAGTGGTAATACAGGTACAGTCTCACCAACATTAGAGACAACAGATACTGGTGGTGACGGTAATGGTTTTGAGATGAATCCTACCGGTGCCTTCTCAGACGGTAATGGTAATGCAAGCAATATAAATGGTGATGGAGATAGACATAGGTACTACGGATACAATTTCACTATCCCTCCAAATGCTACTATCACTGGTATAGCAACTCGTCTTGATTGGTGGCTCGATAGTACGAGCAATACCAATAGTATGGACGTCCAGCTTTCTTGGAATGGCGGAACCAGCTGGTCGAGTACAAGGACTTCTACCGACGAATCGACTTCTTCTGGAAACTCTGACACTGTCGGAGGTTCTACTGATAACTGGGGTAGGACGTGGGCAACAACAGATTTCAGCACCACAAACTTCAGAGTACGACTCACCTCGCACTCTTCGTCTGGTTCCCGCGACTTCTTCCTAGACTGGGTACCTGTTACTATCTACTACACTGTCAACCAGGAGAACAGTGACGGCGACAACTTCTTCGTCGCTCCAGCAGCAACTGACATGCAGGGTATCTTCACCTTCATCGGTCAGCAAGTCTGTCCTGCTCTGATAAACGTCACCCCTCTTCCGCCTCCGACTACGGCCACTATCAATGTCATAACTCAAGTTACAGGTGGTTCTGCGGTGCCAGGCGACTTCACTATGAATGTCAGTGCTACAAATCCTTCACAAAATTCTTTTGCCGGAAGTTCTAGCGGTATTGCGATAACGGTAGACCCAGGTGCATACAACATCACAGAAAATGCTGAGTCGGGCTACACAACCTCCATAGGCCCAACCTGCTCATCTGCCAATCTAGGAGTTGGTAACATTGTGGCTGGAGAGAATCGCACATGCGTCATCGCAAACAGTGTTATACCTCCTCCACCACCGGCACCGAACCTAAATTTCGATCCAAACTCTTGGCGTGAGGTGCCCACAGCCAATTAAATAAGGCCATGTTTTAAAATAGTGTCAACTTGCCTAAATACCACTCCGGTTGTAGAGTGTTGGGCATTAAGCAATTATTAAGCTTATTAAAATTAAAATATGAAGAAATTAGCAATGAAGAATCTCAAGAAGACAGGTGGTTTCACCCTTATTGAGATCCTTGTGGTTATCGGTATAATCGCTGTTTTGGCCGCTATTGTCATAGTAGCTATCAACCCAGCCAAGCAGTTCGCTCAGGCTAGAAACACCCAGAGAACATCGAACGTCCAGTCCATCCTCAATGCTGTTGGACAGAGAATGGCTGACAACAGAGGGGTGTTTGCTGGAACGTTTACGATCGGAACACAATATTACTGCCCAACTTTAGTAACTGGTCCAACTACAATCTTAACTTCAACAGACGCAACTCCTGCAGCTGGTGAGCTAGGATGTCTAGTTCCGACATATATTTCGTCACTGCCACTTGATCCAGCAACTGGTACAGGCACCGATACAGGCTACACTATTGCGGTTGACGGTGTTGGAAGAATTACTGTCTGCGCACCAGCTGCTGCATCAGAAACTTCTCTTCCTTCTCCCGCTCCAATCTGCATCACTCGTTAATCTGAATCTCTAGATAGTAATTCAAAAAGCCCCCGTTCGGGGGCTTTTTGAATACTTGCTAAGCCTTGATGAAGAGTTCGAATTCTTCTAAGTCTTCAGAAGCTGAAACTTCTATCAAATTAAGTTCTACGGGTACCCCGTTCCAAGTAGCTTTTATCTGGGCTTGGGCGGAGGCTTGGAATTCTACCTTAAACCGTTCAGAGGTAATCACTTGTATACAGATATCTCCACTGGTATTGGCTACGAAATCGATCGTCACTTGTTCTGGAGAAGATTCAGCGACTCGCGCGGAGGTCGTCAGGACGTAACAAGCGGTCGGCAAATTTACTACCCCGGCCACGATATGCTTACCGGCTTTGTATTGATGCTTAGCCGTAATCCTGTCCTGCATGCTCTCGTCAGGGCCGGAGTTATTGTCGGTGGCATCCAAGACGGTAGCCGTTTGATCTTGCCAAAACTTCATAGAATCTGGCGCTAAGAAATACCATGCACCGGCGATAACAATAGCCACGATAGCAATTGTAGTGAATATTTTCATAATAATTTAAGTCCTATACTCTAATTAGACGTTTGTGGAGTCTATATATTACAGATATTGCAACCACTTTATTTCTTCTTGAATCGTTCTTTAAGTTTGTCCCAGTACAAGGCTCTCAATCCCAGTATTTCTAAACCAATGACTAGAAGGAAGCCGACTGGAGTAAAGGGTGTGATGATAGAAAGCAAGCCGATGATGATGAGAGTTACCCCAGCAACTTTCCTTAGTTTGGGATTATTAGTCCAGAGTTTTTTGAAATAGGCTTTCATTTGATGCAAATCTTACAGGTTCTTGATTAAAAAGAAAGAGCGCAGTACCACATAGGTCGTGCGCCCCTCTATCTCCTCCTTCCAAAAAACTGCCTCATCATTTCCGATCGAGCGTAACCACAACCGACCCACCGGCCAGGCCGATCGAGCGTCTCCGGTGTGCACAGAGACGGCGTCACCGCTCCTCCCTCGAAGTGCTCATCCCAGATCGCAAATGGACCGACGAGAGGAGCGTAGGTCCCATTCCTCATGCCCTCGTAGATCCGCTGTGCGAAGCGCTCCACCTCCTCCCTGCTCTCTGGATACATCGGGAGGTTCGCGCGTTTTGGTCGCCAGTTTGCGTCGTCAAACGCAAACGGCATGGTGGGTACGAGGAGGCGCTTTCTCCCGTTTTTCTCCTGCTCCCATTTCTTGACCTGTATCCCAAGGAGCAGGTTCCCTCTCGTATGCATCTTGACCATACGCGCGTAAAGGATTCTCCCTGCCGCTTCTTCTTCAAGCGTCGGCACGACAGGGAAGAGTGTGTACTCCATGATGATGTCTAATGCCCTTAGACTTCTCATCTCCTCTGGCCCATGCAGGTCCGGAAAATGAAGCACGTTTACTCCGCCGACAAAGGCGACTGGATACTTCGCCCCCAATCTCTCTAGGAGCGATGCAACGTCTCCCTTCATGTCACCCATGGACCAGAGAAAGACTAGCGCCTCTTGGTTCCAGGTGACGTATCTGGCCTGGCAGGGCCAGATGACGTTCCAGAACATGAAATCGAGGTGTTCCTCGAATTTCTGGCGATTGGTTGCCAGATTCATGTCGATCCGGCCATCCTTCTCCTGTTCGAAACCCGCCCCGTTGACGTGCTCGTATAGAAGATAGAATGGTCGCCCACCTCGCCCATATCCACCGTCTGGACCACAGTCTGCTATATACCCATTGCTGAGTAATTGGTTATAGTCTGGACTGTCAGGATTCGGGTTAAACGTCAAGACGTCTGCGCCCGACTCGAACTGATTCAGAAGCCACGTATCCATAGCGACTTCCGATGGAGATGGGGTCTGTCCGGGTTCCCGAAAGATCGGTAGTACCGTCGATAATTCTGGCAAGTTCGGCCAGAAATATCGATTGGCATGCCAACCCCTAATCCCCGTGATCTCTATCCCGTAGATAGCCTGCGGAATGCTCGATTGCCCAAAGACCAAAATGGGCCACATTGCCATGAGCAATGCGGCTTTGAATAAGTCGCGTCTGTTCATGGCACACTCCTGTGTTTGAACTTCCTGCGGTAAGGTTAGCAGAATGGCCACATAAATCAACTAAAGAGAAAGCCCCTGCAGAATCTCGTTCTGCAGGGGCTCCGCACATGACTCACTTGGGTCTAGTCGCCAACTCCGCCAGTTGGACGGTGATGATAGAGACCTTGGGGTTGAGCTTCTGAATTGCTGGCTCGCTCGACAGATGAGCCTCGCTCCCCATCAGACTCCCGCCTTCAACCTCTCCCAAATCTCGCCACACTCGGTTGGGGGCGGTCAATCGCATCCACACTCGTTGGCCGAGTACGCCGACTGGAAAGGAGCTCTCGAGCTCGCCACCCTGCCAGGACATTACGGCCCCGGCGAATTCCCAGCCCCAACCGGATATTTGGAATGGTCGACCGTTCCAAACTTCCAACTGCTTCAAGGTGGTGCCGAGCGTCAGGCCGCCCTCAAATTTCCAAAGACTTTTGTCGCCCTTGATTCTGACTGTCTCGACGCCGCGATTCGGAGAGAACCAGATCTCAAGCCTCTGTGTTGATTCGCCGGGGAATGCGATGACACCGCTTTCCTGTGCACCTTCACCTGTTGATATTGTGTCCCGCCGTAGGTTGTCACGGCCAAGGATCGTCCGAAGGCCGGTTTCTGAGACGCCACCTTGGATAACTCCAGCCCGGACGCCTGGCACGATCAGCCAGTCGTTTCCACGTACACTCGACGTCAGCACGGAGAGCAAAAGAAGGAATGTAGCAAGTAGTCTCACAGCCACCTCCTCGGTGTAGAAAAATGCACATATCCACAGAGAACTTAACAGACAAAACCCCAAAAAGCAATATCTAGTTTAATATCAATCCAGGAGATTTTTCAGCGAGTTTCAAGTGCCTACAACGACTTTAAACCCTCCATAAGCCATCCGCTTCATGTCGAAAGGCATGGTCTTATCTTTGACCTTGGCGTATTTTTTGTCCATCTCGGCCATTACCTTCTTGTTGACTTGGTTGCGATGCGCGCGTGATTTGTATCCGATGTATGAGAACCACACTGTCTCACCTTTCTTTAACTTAACCATTTTAGGGAATGTTAAACCAGTCATCCCTCCCATGTTTGGGCTCATATCGTCTCCCATACATTCTTTGTAATCCAAAGCTCCGTGCTTCATCCACACCTGCTTTCCTTCTTGCGCCATTTTGCGATAGGCGGCTATCTTATTTTTCGGCACCGCTAGGACAAACCCGTCTACGTATTTTATTTGTTTAGCCATATATCTATTTTAAGTAGATTTAAATGAAATGCCAGTGATCTAAAATTTACTAACTGGCGGAAGCGGAGACCTGCCTGCCTGCAGGCAGGGATTCGAACTCTTGGTACATTATAATCTAACTAACAAAGCGGAGGGTGAGGGATTCGGTCACGCATAATTTTCTGCTGAAAATTTGCTCGACCCCGCCTCGGCCCGTCGGCCTCCGGCTTTCTCATCCATACCCTTCTCGCAACGATGCTTCGCGCAGACTGCACCCCGGCAGTCTTTGCGAATCATTGCGG